>NZ_JBHWIV010000006.1:78378-194091 GCF_042731675.1 Kitasatospora sp. NPDC059827
GCGGACGCGGTCGGCGTAGGCCTCGGCGGTCTCGCGCTGCTGGGTGGTCTCCTGCTGGGCGAGGGTGCGCAGCTCGGCCGCGGCCCGCTCGGCCTCGGCGCGGTGCTCGGCGGCGTACTGCTCCGCCTCGGTGCGGTGGTCGGTGGCGTACTGCTCCGCCTCGGTGCGCAGTTCGGTGGCGTGCTGTTCGGCTTCGGTGCGGACGCGGTCGGCGTAGGCCTCGGCGGTCTCGCGCTGCTGGGTGGTCTCCTGCTGGGCGAGGGTGCGCAGCTCGGCCGCGGCCCGCTCGGCCTCCGCGCGGTGCTCGGCGGCGTACCGCTCCGCCTCCTCGCGCTGCTCGGCCGTCTCGTGGTCGGCGAGCTCGCGCTGCTCGGCGGCGTACCGGTCGGCGGCCGCGCGGACCTCGGTGCTCTCCCGGGCGGTGCGCTCGGTCAGCTCGGCGGCGCCCTGCTCGGCCTGCTCGCGGGCGGCGCGGGCACCGGCCAGCTGCTCGGCGGTCTCCTCGCGCTCGCGCTGGAGCCCGGCGGCGGCCTCCTCGTGCTCTCGCCGGCTCTCCTCGCGCAGCGCGTTCGCGGTGGCCTCGGCCTCGGCCCTCGTGCGGGCGGCCTCGGTGTCGGCCTCGGTGCGCACCCGCTCGGCGTCGGCGACCGCGGCGTCCCGGACGGCGTTCGCCTCGGCCTGGGACTCGGCGGCCAGGGCCTCCGCGGCGGCGGTCGCCGCAGTGCGCACCTGCTGGTCGAACTCGGTTGCGCCGCGCCGGAGTTCGGCGGTCTCCCGCTCGGTGGCGGCGCGGTTCTCGGCGGCCGCGGCCTTGGCGGCGGTCACCGCGTCCTGGCCCTGCTGCTCGGCGGCCGAGGTGATCTTCTCGGCCTCGGTCCGGGCCCGGGCCAGGGTCTGCTCGGCCCGGCCCTGGGTCTCGGCGGCCTGCTCCTGGGCCTGGGCGCGCAGCCGCTCGATCTCCCCGGCGGCACCGGCGCGCAGCTCGTCCGCGTCGGCCTTGGCCTTGGTGAGCAGCTCCTCGGCGTTCTTCGCCGACTCCTCGATCTGCAGCACGGCCTGGCGGCGGGCCTCGCTGCGGGCCCGGTCGGCCTCGGCGGCGGCCTGGGCGCGCAGCTCCTCGGCCTCGGCGCGCAGCCGGGCGGCCTCGTCCTGCATCTGCTCGATCCGCTCGCGGATCGCGGCGGCGTCGTCCAGGGCGGCGTTCTGGGCCTGCTCGACGGCGGCCTGGGCCTGCTCGCGCAGCCGCTGGGCCTCGGCGTGCGCCTCGGCGCGGATCCGCTCGGCCTCGGCGGAGGCCTCGCCGCGGGCGGTCTCGGCGTCCTGGTTGGCCCGGCCGAGTACCTCCTCGGCGGTCTTGGCGGCCTTGGCGAGGTGGACGGTGGCGTCCTTGGCGCCGGCCGCGCGGCCGGCCTCCTCGGCCTCGCCGCGCAGCCGCTGGGCGTCGGCGTCGGCCTGGGCCCGCAGCTCCGCCACGTCCCGGTCGGCCTGGGCGCGCAGCTCGGCGATCGCCGCCTCGGCCTCGGCCTTCAACTGGGCGGCGACCGACTCGGCGGTGGCCCGCAGCCGCTCGCTCTCCTCGGCGGCGGCGGCCTTGGCGGCGTCCGCCTCGGCCTGCCGGGTGGCGGCGTTGCTGCGGATCGCCTCGGCCTCGGCCCGGATGGCCTCGGACTCCTTGGTGGCGTTGGCGACCAGCCGGGCGATCTCGGCCCGGGCGGTCTGCGAGCGCTGCTCGGTGGCGGCCTCGCCGTCGGCGACCTTGCGCTCGGCGGCGGCCTCGGCGTCGGCCTGCAGCTGCTCGGCGGCCTGCTCGGCCTGGACCCGCAGCTCGGTGGCCTCCCGGCGGGCGCGCTCGGCCTCGGCGATCGCCGCGTCGCGCAGCCGCTCTATCTCGGCCTTCGCGGCGCCCAGCTGCTGCTCGGCGCGGGACTGCTCGGCGGCGGCCTGCTCCTTGAGCCGGCTGATCTCGGTGTGGGCGACGGCCAGCTGCTGCTCGGCGGCGGCGTGGGCGGCGGCCAGCTCCTGCTGGGCCTGGCCGCGGGCCGCGTCCACGTCGGCGGCGGCCTGGGCACCGGCCTGCTGGGCGTGCTCGGAGGCGGCGCGCAGCAGTCGCTCGGCGTCGTTCTGGGCCTTCTGGAGGGCGGCCTCGGCGGCGGCCTGGGCCTCGCCGCGGGCGGCGTCCACGTCGGCGGCGGTCTGGGCGCGGGCGTGGTCGGAGAGGGCGGCGGCCTCGGCGCGGGCCGCGGCGACCATCCGCTCGGACTCGGCGCGGGCGTCCTGGAGGAGGCGCTGGGCCTCCTGCTCGGAGCCGGACCGGGTCTGCTCGGCCCAGCCGTTGACGTGCTGCTCGGCGGAGCGGCGCAGCTCGGTGAGCTCGTCCTCCAGCTGGCGGCGGCGTGCGGCGAGCTCGGCCTCCAGCCGGGCGGTGCGCTCGGCGGTCTCGGCCATGATCCGCTGGGTGGCGGCCTGGGAGTCGCGCAGCTGGCGCTCGGCGTCGGCGCGCATCTGCTGGGCCTGCATCTCGGCGGTCCGCAGCATCTGCTCGGCCTGGCCGGAGACGGCGTCGAAGGCGCGCGGCTGGGCGAGCATGCGCCGGGATTCGTGCAGCTTGGCCCGGAGCACCTCCACCTGGTAGGCGAGGTCCTCGGCATGCTCGACTGCCTTGTCCCGCTCCTTCCGAGTCCGACCCATCTCGGCCTCGAACTGGGAGAGGTGATCGTCAACCTCGTAGCGGTCGTTGCCCCGCACTCCGCGGTCCCATCCATCTCCTGGTCGCGTCCTCGACCGGGCCGGTCCCGGCCACCCGTGTCCGGGGCCCTGGTCCGACTGGTCCTTGCATCCGCGTCCACCGGACGACCCGCTGCCAAGCCGGAGCCGTCCGCCGCGGTCGTCGGAGTCCTGGTCGCGGGAGCGCGGACGTGCCGCGTTCCCCCGTCCGGGTGGACTCCTGGGCGAACTCTTGCCTGTGGAGAATGGTGACAGATCCGTCTTGCGACTGTTCAGCCGTGCCCGCGTACTGGACTCCCCTGCGACGGGCCGGCCACCGGAGGGCGGACAGGCCTGTCATCGGCCGTGCCCGTCGCCTCCGTCCCCCGGAGTCTTCGCGCACCTGGGCATTGTAGTGGGCGCGCACCGCGGGGGAATGGCCGCGTGGGGGTTTTCCGGCTGACGGACCACGTTACTGACGGGTCGCTAGGGTCTTGTGGCCGAGCGTAGCGAGGCCGCCATCGAGAGGTGCCCGGTTCCGTGAAGCGGCTGCCGAGCGGTAGCGAGGCGGGGCGCAGCACGGTGTGCCGCCCGGGAGCGGGCGGCACCGGGAGCGGTTCCGAGGTCGTTTCAGTGCCCTTCGTGCTCGCCCGGCTGGGCCGAGGTGACCAGCTCGGTCAGCACGCCGCCGCAGTCCTTGGGGTGCAGGAAGGTGATCCGCGAGCCCATCGAGCCGATCCGCGGCTGGTCGTACAGGACCCGGACGCCCTTGTCGCGGATCGCCTCGGCGTCGCCGTCCACGTCGGCGGTGCCGAAGGCGATGTGGTGCACGCCCTCGCCGTTCTTCTCCAGCCACTTGGCGACGGTGGAGTCCGGGCGGGTGGGCTCCAGCAGCTGGAGGTACGAGGCGCCGCCGTCGTCCGTGCCGTTGATCCGGAGCATGGCCTCGCGGACCCCCTGCTCCTCGTTGACCTCGCTGTGGAACACCTCGAAGCCGTAGGTGGCGCGGTAGAACTCGACCGTCTTGTCGAGGTCTCGGCAGGCGATGCCGATGTGGTCGATGCGGGTCAGCACGGCGCCTCCAGGGGCGGGTGGACGGACAGTGGCACCCAGTGCAGCGTACGGCCCCGAGGCGGCGCCAGTGCCGGACGTGCGAGCCTGCTCACACGCCGGGAATCACCCGGACGTTCACCCGGATCGCATTGACACGGTGTTGACTGGACGGTGCCAGTGCGCTCGATCACACCGTCGCTCCGGTGACGGGCGGAAAACGGGTCAGTACCCTGAGCGCATCCTCACCACCTGGCCACGACGTGCGAAGGGGCCCGTCCCATGACCAACACCACCTCTGTGATCGTTGCCGGTGCGCGGACCCCGATGGGCCGCCTGCTCGGTTCCCTCAAGGGCTTCTCCGGTGCCGACCTCGGCGGCTTCGCGATCAAGGGCGCGCTGGAGCGGGCCGGCATCACGGGTGAGCAGGTCCAGTACGTGATCATGGGCCAGGTGCTGCAGGCCGGCGCCGGTCAGATCCCGGCCCGCCAGGCGGCCGTCAAGGCCGGCATCCCGATGAACGTCCCGGCGCTGACCATCAACAAGGTCTGCCTCTCCGGCCTGGACGCCATCGCCCTGGCCGACCAGCTGATCCGGGCCGGCGAGTTCGACATCGTGGTGGCCGGCGGCCAGGAGTCCATGACCAACGCCCCGCACCTGCTGCCGAAGTCCCGCGAGGGCTACAAGTACGGCGCGGTCGAGGTGCTCGACGCGATGGCGTACGACGGTCTGACCGACGCCTATGAGAACATCCCGATGGGCGAGTCCACCGAGAAGCACAACACCCGCCTGGGCATCGCCCGCGACGTGCAGGACGAGATCGCCGCCGCCTCCCACCAGCGGGCCGCCAAGGCGCAGGCCGACGGCGTCTTCGAGGCCGAGATCGTCCCGGTCGCCATCCCGCAGCGCAGGGGCGAGCCGGTGCTGTTCGGCCAGGACGAGGGCATCCGCGCCGACACCACCGTGGAGGGCCTGGCCAAGCTGCGCCCCGCCTTCACCAAGGACGGCACGATCACCGCCGGCACCTCCTCGCAGATCTCCGACGGCGCCGCCGCCGTGGTCGTGATGAGCAAGGCCAAGGCCGAGGAGCTGGGCCTGACCTGGATCGCCGAGATCGGCGCCCACGGCAACGTGGCCGGCCCGGACAACTCGCTCCAGTCGCAGCCGTCCAACGCGATCCGGCACGCGCTGGGCAAGGAGGGCCTGGAGGTCTCCGACCTCGACCTGATCGAGATCAACGAGGCCTTCGCGGCCGTCGCCCACCAGTCGATGAAGGACCTCGGGGTCTCCTCCGACATCGTCAACGTCAACGGCGGCGCGATCGCGCTCGGCCACCCGATCGGGATGTCCGGTGCCCGCGTGGTGCTGACCCTCGCGCTGGAGCTGCAGCGCCGCGGCGGCGGGGTCGGCGCGGCCGCGCTGTGCGGCGGCGGCGGCCAGGGCGACGCGCTGATCGTGCGCGTGCCGAAGGCCTGATCTGTTCCGACCTCCGGGGCTGCGGACCGCCACAAGTGGTCCGCGGCCCCTTCGGCATCTGCCGTCGTTCGCCGCCGTACGCCGCCGCCACCCGCCGGCATCCGCGCAAGGAGCTCCTGATGATCGATGTCGCCACGCTGGTCGAGCAGGCCCGGGAGGGCCGGCCGCGGGCGGTCGCCCGGCTGATCACGCTGGTCGAGAACGCCGCCCCGCAGCTGCGGGAGGCGATGGCCGCGCTCGCGCCGTACACCGGGCAGGCGTACACGGTGGGCCTGACCGGCTCGCCCGGGGTGGGCAAGTCCACCTCCACCTCGGCGCTGGTCTCCGCCTACCGGCGGCTCGGCAAGCGGGTCGGGGTGCTCGCCGTCGACCCGTCCTCGCCGTTCTCCGGCGGGGCGCTGCTGGGCGACCGGGTCCGGATGCAGGACCACGCGACCGACCCCGAGGTGTTCATCCGCTCGATGGCCACCCGCGGGCACCTGGGCGGGCTGTCCTGGGCGGCGCCGCAGGCGCTGCGGGTGCTGGACGCGGCCGGCTGCGAGGTGATCCTGGTGGAGACCGTCGGCGTGGGCCAGTCCGAGGTCGAGGTCGCCGCCCAGGCGGACACCGCCGTGGTGCTGCTGGCCCCCGGGATGGGCGACGGCATCCAGGCCGCCAAGGCGGGCATCCTGGAGATCGGCGACGTCTTCGTGGTCAACAAGGCCGACCGGGACGGCGCCGACGCCACCGCCCGGGAGCTCAACCACATGCTGGGCCTCGGCGAGGCCCGCGAGGCGGGGGACTGGCGCCCGCCGATCGTGAAGACCGTCGCGGCCCGCGGCGAGGGCGTGGACGAGGTGGTCGAGGCCCTGGAGAAGCACCGCGCCTGGCTGGAGGAGACCGGTGAGCTGGCGGTGCGCCGCCGCCGTCGGGCCGCCCAGGAGATCGAGGCGATCGCGCTGGCCGAGCTGCGCGCCCGGATCGGCGACCTCTCCGGTGACCGCCACCTGGCCGGCCTGGCCGAGCGGGTGGTCAACGGCGAGCTGGACCCGTACGGCGCGGCCGACGAACTGGTCGCGGGCCTGACCACGGGCTGAGCGTCGCGCGCGCGGGGCCCCGGACCGGGCGCGGTCCGGGGCCCCGCCGCAGGCGCTGCGGTGCGGCCGGGTGCGGCCAGGAGCGGCTAGGACCGGCCGCGCAGGCCGCGGAGGTGGTCGGCGACCGGGGCCAGGGCCTCGTAG
Source organism: Kitasatospora sp. NPDC059827 (assembly GCF_042731675.1). Lineage (NCBI taxonomy): Bacteria > Bacillati > Actinomycetota > Actinomycetes > Kitasatosporales > Streptomycetaceae > Kitasatospora > Kitasatospora sp. NPDC059827. The sequence goes on from NZ_JBHWIV010000006.1 coordinate 84,828, forward strand.
AGGGCGTCGAGCTGCTCCGGGGTGAAGCGGTCGATGAAGTGGGCCCGGACGCTGCGGACGTGGTCGGGGGCGACCCGCTGCATGGTCTCCCAGCCCTGTTCGGTGAGGTGGGCGTAGAGGCCGCGGCGGTCGCCGGGGCACTCCTGGCGCAGCACCAGCCCGGCGTTCTCCATCCGGGTGATCTGGTGCGAGAGCCGGCTCTTGGACTGGAGGGTGGCGGTCGCGAGGTCCGTCATCCGCATCCGGTGGTCGGGGGCCTCGGAGAGCACGACCAGGATCTCGTAGTCGTTGATCGCCAGGTTGTGGGGCTGGAGCTCGCGGCTGAGCTGGTAGTCCAGCAGCTTGGCGACCTCCAGATGGGCGCGCCACATCCGCTGTTCCCTGGCGGTCAGCCAGGGAGTCTCCTCCTCGGGCTGAGACGGAGGGGTGTCCGCGGTGCCGATCGTGTGCGTATCCATGGGGTCCAGCATAGCCGATTTAGTTCAATCTTGTACAAGTTTACAGGCCGAAACGCCGACCGAGTTCGCCCAGGTTACCGAGGCCCGGCGCGTTGGACTGGTTGCCGCCGTGGCCCGGCTGGTTCGGCACCCCGCCGCCCGGGACCCCGGCCTCGGCGTCCACCCGGCCGACCGACCGCTCGGCCAGCAGCGTCTCGCTGGACTGCACCAGCACCTGCCCCGCGCCGATGAACTCGAACTGGTGCTCCTCGCCGGAGGCGCCGCCGATGCCGGTCAGCCGCCGCAGGCCGCCGACCACCCCGTGCAGGTAGTCGTGGTCGTAGTGGTGGCACGGCGCCGGGCAGTCCGCCCAGCCGACCAGGGCCTGCGGGTCCACCCGGACCGGCGGCTCCACGAAGTGCACCGGCCCGTTGGAGGCGGCGACGAAGCGGCCGGTGCCGATCAGGGTCAGGAAGCCCGGGATGATCGACTGCTTGAGCCGCAGCGTCGGGTCGAAGGCGAGCAGGTTGCCCGAGCGGACGGTCAGATTGCCGTCGTCCAGGTCGTAGGAGTTGAGGTCGAAGGCGCGGTCGGCCAGCAGCAGCCGGCCGGAGCCCTGGGCGACCACCCAGTCCGCGGCGTGCAGCGGGGAGTTGAAGTGCTGGCCGAGCACCCGGTCGACCATCCCGGCGCCGACGCCGCGGAAGGAGATGTCGCCGTAGTAGGCGACCATCTTGCCCTTCTGCAGGAAGTAGGAGCCGTTCAGCTCGACGGCGAAGGCGTACGGGTTGACGTTGTCGTTGGCCGGCAGGGTGTGGGCGTCGTACACCACCGGGCCGGTGCCGCCGTGGGTGGTCGGCAGCGGGGCCTGCGCGCCGCCGAACTGCTCCTGGGCGTAGGACTGTTGGGGCTGCGCCGGCTGGGCCTGCGGCTGCGGCTGGTACGCCTGGGGCTGGTAGTGCGGCGGCGGGGGAGGAGGCGGCTGGTCCGCGGAGCGGCCGTAGTTCGGCGGCAGCGTGAAGCCCGGCTGGGTCGGCTGGTCGTGCGGGGAGCCTCCCCCGTACGGCGGCTGCGGAGGCTGCGGCGGCTGGGACATCAGAGCTTCTCCTCGCTCGCCTGGACGTACGCCGTGCCCTGCCCGGACAGCTCCAGCTGGAACGCCTCGCCCGAGCCGCGGCCGATCATCTCGCGCCAGCCGATCGCCGTGGACAGCTTGTTGCGCACCTCGCCGCGGTGCGCCACGTACGCCTGCGGGTCGACGTGCACCGACTGGCCGGGGGTGATCGGCAGCTCGAAGACGCCGCCGTGGGCCATCACCGCGACCGAGCCGTGGCCCTCCAGCCGGGTGGTGAACAGGCCCTGCCCGCTGACCTGGCCGCGGACCATGCCCATCACGCCGCCCTGCGAGCCGAGGAAGACGGTGGACTGGCGCAGGGTGCCCTCGAAGGCGAGCAGCCGGTCCGCCTCGACGAACAGGGTGTCGCCGACCAGGTCGATCACGTGCACGTGGTGGCCGCCGTGGCCGAACATCACCCGGCCGTGGCCCTCGACCGTCATCAGCGGGGTGTCCTCGTTGGCGACCCGCCGGCCGATCATCGACATCACCCCGCCCTGGCCGCCGGTGATGTTCGGGGTGAAGCGGACGTCCCCGGTGTACCCGAGCATCGCCCCGCGCTGGCTGAACAGCCGCTGGCCGGGCACCACCTGGGCCTCGACCATCTTGCCGTTGATCCGGGTGAAGCCCATCAGACGTCACCCCCGAGGGTGACCTTCTCCGAGGGCTGGACGTACACCAGGCCCTCGCCGGTGAACTCGACCTGCACGGCCTCGCCGCCGCCCTCGCCGATCACCGTGGTCCAGCCCGCGCCCGACTTCACGCTGCGGTGCAGGTTGCCGGTGTGCGCGACGTACGCGCCCGGGTCGACCCGCAGCGGCATGGACTTGTCGACCCGCAGGATGACGGCCGGCCCGTTGGAGGTGACGGCCGCCCAGCCGTGCCCCTCCACCTTGGTGGTGAAGAGGCCGTTGCCCGAGGAGACGCCGTTCAGCCCGGTGAAGCTGGTGCCGGTGTGCAGTCCGGCCTCGGTGCAGAGCAGGTTGTCCGCCTCGACGTAGAGCGTCTCCCCGTCGAGGCGGACCAGGTTGATCTCGGTGGCCCGGTCGGCGAAGTAGCAGGTGCCCTGCCCCTTCACCTCCATGACCGTCATCCGCTCGCCGGTGAGTCTGCGGGCGACCATGCCGCGCAGCCCGTCCCCGCCGCCGGTCAGTTTCTTGAAGGTCATCTGGCCGGTGTACGCGACCATCGAGCCGTGTCGGGCCTTGACGGCGTCCCCGCCCAACTCGACGGCGAGGACCCTTGATCCCTGGAGTCTGAACTGTGCCACGGCCGCAATCTAGCCGCCGCGGGGGCGGCCGGGCGAGAGGGCCGGGGCGGACCGGTACGGACTCGGGACAATCGTTCGCGTCAGGAGCGTGCGTGCGCCCCGTGGCCGTGGCCCGGGTGCGGGACGGTCCCGGCGGCCTCCTCGACCTCCAGCAGCGAGGCCGAGTGGCGCTCCGCCTCGAAGGCCACCACGCCGCCGCGCAGGCCGAACAGCCGCTTGGAGAGCATGATCCAGAGCACCGCGGCGATGTTCAGCAGCAGGGTGCAGACCTTCACGGCGCTGACGTGCTCGTGCAGCTCGTAGCCCTCCAGCGGGAGGAAGGCGGCGGTGGCGACCACGGTCAGGTACTCGGCCCAGCGCCTGCCCAGCCAGAGGCCGACCGCCTCGACGATCTCGATCAGCGCGTAGGCGATCATCGCGCCCGCGACGACCAGCAGGGTCTTCTTCTGGTAGCCGAAGGTCTTGCGGATGGTCTCGACGATCGGGGCGTGGTCGAGGTCCCAGTGGAAGTGGTCGGTGACCGGCTTGAAGATCGTGAGGTCGTCCTCGAAGATCCGCTGCACGGCCTCCTGGCTGTTGGAGAACTTCCAGACGCCCCAGGCCATCAGGATGATGATCACGCCGCGCAGCACCCGCTCGACGGCCAGGAAGCGCAGGATGAAGAGGTCCCGCAGCGCCTTGCCGCGGGGCACCAGCGGGGCGTCCGCCGCCGGGCCGGAGCCGTGCGGGGCGCCGAGCGCGAAGTCGCCGCAGCGCAGGCAGCGCCAGGCGTCGCCGACGGCGGTGGCGGTGTGCAGCCGGGCGGCCAGCTCGGGCTCGGTCGGCGCGTAGGTGATGTGGCCGCGCTTGGCGCAGGTCCTGCGGTCCCAGTCACGCTTGAACATGTGGTGCTACCCCCGTGGTGCGATGCCGGTGGCGCCCGGTTCCGTTGGGCGCGCGGGCAGCAGGATAGGGGGTACGGGCGACGCCCTGCTGCGGTCGGCGGGGTTCTGGCGCGCGGCTGTGACATCCGGCACGGTGGCCACCCCCGGCCCGGGGCCCGTACGTGTGCTCGGTGATAATGGCCGGAAGGCTTGTGAGTCGCTTCACAAGCGTGCCCACGCCTCCGACCCCCGTATTGAGGTATCCAACGTGAACAGCAGCGCCGTCCACCGCCTGCGCCTGGTCTCCGCCCCCGAGGCGATCTCCTTCGTCCTGCTGCTGATCTGCTCGGTGCTGAAGCGGACCACGTCCTTCGACGCCGTGCCGGTGATGGGCATGGTCCACGGGGTCCTGTTCGTCCTGTACGTGGTCTTCTGGATCCAGGCCTGGCAGGCGCAGAAGTGGGACGTCAAGCGCGGCGCCCTGCTCTTCGTGCTCTCGGTGCTGCCCTTCGGCGGCTTCTTCGCCGAGCGGATGCTCGGCCGCGAGGAGCGCGGCGAGCTGGAGCCCGCCACCGCCTGATCCCGCTCCGGGTGGACGGCCGACAGGCTGCCACGGCCTCCTCTCCCAAAGGGCCGCGGCAGCCTGTCGCCGTTTTCTTACCGGGGATGGCTCGTGCGGGGCGCGGTCAGTTGACGTTGACCCCGCTCCAGGCCGCCGCCACCGCCTTGTACTCGGCGCCGTTGGCGCCGTAGAGGTCGGCCGCGGCCTTGAGGCTCGCGGTGCGGGCGGCCTTGTAGTTGGTGGTGGAGGTGAAGTACACGGTCAGCGAGCGGTACCAGATCGCGGCCGCCTTGTCCCGGCCGATGCCGGTGACCTTCGAGCCGTTGGAGGTCGGGCTGTTGTAGTTGTAGCCGTTGATGCTCTTGGCGCCGCTGCCCTCGGAGAGCAGGTAGAAGAAGTGGTTGGCGATGCCGGACGAGTAGTGGACGTCCAGGTTGCCGACGCCGGAGTACCAGGAGTCCGCGGACTTGCCGTCCAGCGAGGGCTTGTCCATGTAGCGCAGCGGCTTGCCGTTGCCGAAGATGTTGATCTTCTCGCCGATCCAGTAGTTCGGCGGGTTCGCCGGCAGGTTGGCGTACCACTCGACCATGGTGCCGAAGATGTCCGAGGTGGCCTCGTTGAGGCCGCCGGACTCGCCGGAGTAGTTGAGGCCCGCGGTGGCGGAGGTGACGCCGTGGGTCATCTCGTGGCCGGAGACGTCGATCGCGGTGAGCGGGTTGGTGTTGCCGTTGCCGTCGCCGTAGGTCATGCAGAAGCAGGAGTCGTTCCAGAACGCGTTGACGTAGTTCGAGCCGTAGTGCACCCGGCTGAGGGCGCCCACGCCGTTGTTCTTGATGCCGTTGCGGCCGAAGGTCTTCTTGTAGAAGTCCCAGGTGGCCGAGGCGCCGAACTGGGCGTCCACGGCGGCCGACTGGCGGTTGGAGGTGAGGCCGTTGCCCCAGGTGTTGCTGGTGGCGGTGAACAGCGAGCCGTTGCCCGAGGTGCCGCCCTTGAGGTCGGTGGTCGACTGGTTGCCCCGGGTGGCGTCCTTGAGCGAGTAGGTCGAGCCGCTCTGGGTGGTGGTCAGCGGGACGGTGCCGACGTGGACGCCCTTGCCGCTGCCGGCCGCGGTCTGCACCTCCTCGTGGGTGGAGAGCAGGTCGCCGGTGGCCGCGTCGGTGACCACCTGCTGGCTGCTCGGGGTGCCGTCGGCGCGCTCGCCGCGCACCACCGTGCGGTGGGCCAGCCGGGGGTTGCCGTCGGCGGCCCAGACCACCAGGTCCGTCCGGTCGGTGCCGTCCACCCGGCTGAGCGCGGCCTCGTCGTCGTCGGCGGCCAGGCCGACGGTCGCCCGCACCGCGTCGGCGGCCCGTTCGGCGGCCTGGTCGGCGGACAGTCCGGGGGCCAGGCCGTTCGGCAGGGCGAGCCGGCCGTCGAAGGCGCGGTCCACCGAGGCCACCGAGCCGTTCGGGCGCTGGTGGACGACCAGGTCGCCGCCCAGCACCGGCAGGCCGGCGTAGGTGCGCTCGTAGCGGAGGTGGCGGGTGCCGTCGGCGTCCACCACGGCGTCCTTGGCGACCAGCCGCTCCTGGGCGCCCAGGGCGAGCGCGCCGGCGAGCGGGGCGCTCTGGCCGGCGGCGATCGCGAGCGGCGCGGACTGCGACAGGTCGGCGGCCTGGGCGGCGGGGAGGGCGGCGATCTGGACGACGCCGGCCAGCAGTGCGGTGGCGGAGAGCACCGCCGGGAGGGTCAACTTTCGCTTCACGTGGGGCAGTTCCTTCCACGAGACCCGCGGGGTGCGTGCGGGTGCGCCGCGTACCGGGGCGCCGGGGGTGGCGCCGTTGGGGCGGTAGGGCGCGAACGTGCTTCTCCCGTGCGGCTGCTGACGGTCCGTCGGTCGGGTGGGGGCGACGGATCGTCGGGCGGGAGCTTGGTCATAAGCATGACAATCCGTGGCAGGAAAGGACAGGGCGCCCCCCGGGATTGGCCAGGAGTCGCCAGGGGCGGTGCGGATGGTTCGGTTGCCGTCCACTGCCCGGAATCTTCGGTTCGTCCCGGCTGGCGGGACTCCGCCAACCGGGACCGCTTGACGCGCCGCGGGGCGCGGCGGACCGGCGGCGAGGGGGCGCGGTGGACCGGCGGCGAGGGGGCGCGGTGGACCGGCGGCGAGGGGGCGCGGTGGACCGGCGGCGGACATGGACGGACGCCCGGGGCCTGCCCTCCAACGGGGCCCCGGGCGTCCAGCTCACCTTCCGCCGGGCGTCACTTCACGTTGACGGCGGTCCAGGTCGCGGCGACGGCGCTGTACTCGGCGCTGGTGGCGCCGTACAGGTCCGCCGCGGCCTTGAGGGTGCCGGTGCGGGCCGCCGCGTAGTTGGTGGTGGAGGTGAAGTAGGTGGTCAGCGCGCGGTACCAGATCTTCGCCGCCTTGTCCCGGCCGATGCCGGAGAGGCTGGAGCCGTTGGACGTCGGGCTGTTGTAGTTGACGCCGTTGATGGTCTTGGCGCCGCTGCCCTCGGACAGCAGGTAGAAGAAGTGGTTGGCGACGCCCGAGGAGTAGTGGACGTCCTTGTTGCCGACCGTGGAGGACCAGTAGTCCGCCGAGGCGCCGTCCTTGGAGGGCTGGTCCATGTAGCGCAGCGGCTTGCCGTCACCGTTGATGTTGATCTGCTCACCGATGAGGTAGTCCGGCTTGTCGGAGGGCAGGTTGGCGTACCACTCGACCATGGTGCCGAAGATGTCCGAGGTGGCCTCGTTGAGGCCGCCGGACTCGCCGGAGTAGTTGAGGCCGGCGGTGGCGGAGGTGACGCCGTGGCTCATCTCGTGGCCGGCCACGTCCAGCGCGGTGAGCGGGTGGGTGTTGCCCGAGCCGTCGCCGTAGGTCATGCAGAAGCAGGAGTCGTCCCAGAACGCGTTCACGTAGTTGGAGCCGTAGTGGACCCGGCTGGCGGCGCCGACGCCGTTGTTCTTGATGCCGTTGCGGCCGAAGGTGTTCTTGTAGAAGTCCCAGGTGACCGCGGCGCCGTACTGGGCGTCCACGGCGGCGGACTCCGCGTTGGAGGCCAGGCCGTTGCCGAAGCTGTTGGTGGTGTTGGCGACCAGGGTGCCGGAGCCGGAGGTCCTGCCCTTGAGGGTGTAGGTCGCCTGGCCGCCGCGGGTGGCGTCCTTGAGCTGGTAGGAGCTGCCGCTCTGGGTGGTGGTCAGCGGGACGGTGCCGACGAAGACGCCCTTGCCGGTGCCGGCGGCGGTCTGCACCTCCTCGTGGGTGGACAGCACCTGGCCGCTCGCCGCGTCGGTGACCAGCAGCTGGCGGCTCGGGGTGCCGTCGGCGCGCTCGCCCTCGACCGTGGTGCGGTACGCCAGGCGCGGGCTGCCGTCGGTGGCCCAGACCACCAGCTCGGCCTTGCCGGTCTGGTGCACCGCCGTCAGCGGCGCCTCGTCCTCGTCGACGGTGATGCCGACGGTGGACTGCACGGCGCCGGTGGCCTGGGCGGCCGCCTTGTCCGCGGGGATCTGCGGGGTGAGGCTGGGCAGCGCGAGCTTGGCGCCGATGGCCTTGTCCACGGCGGTGGTGGTGCCGTCCGCCTTCTGGTGCACGACCAGGTCGCCGCCGAGGACGGGGAGCCCGGCGAGGGTGCGCTCGTAGCGGAGGTGGCGGGTGCCGTCGGCGTCCACCACGACGTCCTTGGCCACCAGCTGCTCCTGGCCGCCGAGGGCCAGGGCGTGGGCGACCTTGCCGGACTGGCCGTTCGCCTGGGCGAGCAGGGCGGCGAGCTGCTGGGAGCTGCCGGCCTGCGGGGCGGGGTCGGCCTGGGCCGCGCCGGCCTGGACGACACCGGTGAGCAGAGCGGTGGCGGAGAGTACGGCGACTGCGGCGAGCTTTCGCTTCACGGACGAGTCCTTCCGGGAAACCGCGTGTGGGCGCGGTCGCGCCGCGTCCCGGGGGGCCGGGTTCGGCACCTTCGGGGCGGGACGGGCGCTGACGTGCGAGGACCCCGAACGGTCGTGCGGCTGCCACCGGTTGGGTGGGGGTGGTGGCGGTCGAACGGGGTTGGCGGAAAGCATGACAATCGAGCAAATCAAATGACAGGTCTTCCTCATGAATTGGCCAAGTCCCGCCAAGACGAAGGAATGTGAACGGGCGGACAAAGCGGGCGTTCCGCCCCGACTTTCAGCGGGTTCCGGTCCGAACCGAGGCCTGCTAGCGGGGCGTTCGGGCGTTCGATGGTCAACCCCGTTGTGCCGGGCGGCTGTTGCCCGCAGTTCACACCGACGCAATGTCCAGGTATGGACCTGGCCGTCCGATTGGCGGGATCCCGCCACGCGTCGCGCTTGTCCACCATCAGGACGGCTGGTAGCACACGTCCCGTCCGCCGGTACGGTAAGGAGGTGGCCAAGCCCCTCGCACTCGACTTCGACCCGATCGCCCGCGCCGACGAACTGTGGGCCCGCCGCTGGGGCACCGTGCCCTCGATGGCGGCGATCACCTCGATCATGCGCGCCCACCAGATCCTGCTGTCCCGGGTCGACGCGGTGCTCAAGCCGTACGGACTGACCTTCGCCCGGTACGAGGCGCTGGTGCTGCTGACCTTCAGCCGGACCGGCGAGCTCTCGCTCTCCAAGATCGGCGAGCGGCTGATGGTCCACCCGACCAGCGTCACCAACACCGTCGACCGCCTGGAGCGGGCCGGCCTGGTCGCCCGCCGCCCCAACCCGCTGGACGGCCGCGGGGTGCTCGCCGCGATCACCGGGCGCGGCCGCGAGGTGGTCGAGGAGGCCACCCGGGAGCTGATGTCGATGGAGTTCGGGCTGGAGGAGTACGGCCCCGAACAGTGCCGGCAGGTCTTCGAACTGCTCAAGCCGCTGCGGATCGCGGCGGGCGACTTCGCCGAGCCGGACGAGGGGGCTGCGGAAGGGCGGCCGTGAGGGCGGCTACCCTCGTGGGAGCGGTGCGCGGATCCGGGCGTACCGGCCGAAAAAGCCGAGCGAGGCGAGGAAGAGTATGAAGGCGACCCCCCTGCTGGGCTGGTACCGCGGCCTGGCCATTGCGACCGGTGTGGCACTCCTGGTGTTCTGCGGCTTCATGGTCGCGAAGTACGGGTTCAGCACCGCCGAGGACCTGACCACCTACGTCGCGATGCTGCACGGCTACCTGTACATCGGGTACTTCGTGGTGACCTTCCTGCTCGGGCAGAAGCTCAAGTGGCCGCTCGGCCGCCTGGTGCTGACCCTGGCGGCGGGCTGCATCCCGTTCCTCTCCTTCGTCTTCGAGCGCCGGGTGGCCCGCGAGGCCGCCGAGCAGCTGCCGGCGGGCGGCGCCCGTCAGCCGGCCGGCGTCTGAGCCGCCCGCGCCACCACCGGTTCGCGTCACGAGGGCGCCCCTTCCCCGGCCGGGGAAGGGGCGCCCTCGGCGTGTCCGGACCCGGCTGCCCGGCGGCCGTTCCCGGCCGCCGCCGTTTCCACGGCGGGGCTCCATCGACAAGTACTAGGACGTCCGAGTAAATTAGTAGGACGTCCTAATAGCTGTGCCGCCCGGTGCCGTGGCGGCCGTACGGAGCGGAGTTCGGCCCATGGACGCCGAGGAGATCGAGCGCGGACGGCAGCGCTGGCAGCAGCGGTACGACAAGGCCCGCAAGCGCGACGCGGACTTCACCACCCTCTCCGGCGACGAGGTCGAGCCGGTCTACGGCCCGGCGCCCGGGCAGCCCGTCGAGGGCTTCGAGCGGATCGGCTGGCCCGGCGAGTACCCGTTCACCCGCGGCCTGCACCCCACCGGCTACCGCGGCCGCACCTGGACCATCCGGCAGTTCGCCGGCTTCGGCAACGCCCAGCAGACCAACGAGCGCTACCGGATGATCCTGGACGCGGGCGGCGGCGGCCTCTCGGTCGCCTTCGACATGCCCACCCTGATGGGGTACGACTCGGACGACCCCAAGTCGCTCGGCGAGGTCGGCCACTGCGGCGTCGCCATCGACACGGCCGCCGACATGGAGGTGCTGTTCGCCGGCATCCCGCTCGGCGAGGTCACCACCTCGATGACGATCAGCGGCCCGGCCGTCCCGATCTTCTGCATGTACCTGGTCGCCGCCGAGCGCCAGGGCGTGGACCCGGCCGTGCTCAACGGCACCCTGCAGACCGACATCTTCAAGGAGTACATCGCCCAGAAGGAGTGGCTCTTCGCCCCCGAGCCGCACCTGCGCCTGATCGGCGACCTGATGGAGCACTGCGCCCGGGGCATCCCGGCGTACAAGCCGCTCTCCGTCTCGGGCTACCACATCCGCGAGGCCGGGGCGACGGCCGCGCAGGAGCTGGCGTACACCCTCGCGGACGGCTTCGCCTACGTCGAACTGGGCCTGTCCCGCGGCCTGGACGTGGACGTCTTCGCGCCCGGCCTGTCCTTCTTCTTCGACGCCCACCTGGACTTCTTCGAGGAGATCGCCAAGTTCCGCGCCGCGCGCCGGATCTGGGCCCGCTGGATGCGCGACCGCTTCGGCGCGAAGACCGACAAGGCGCAGTGGCTGCGCTTCCACACCCAGACCGCCGGCGTCTCGCTCACCGCGCAGCAGCCGTACAACAACGTGGTGCGCACCGCGGTCGAGGCGCTCTCCGCGGTTCTCGGCGGCACCAACTCGCTGCACACCAACGCGCTGGACGAGACCCTGGCGCTGCCCTCCGAGCAGGCCGCCGAGATCGCGCTGCGCACCCAGCAGGTGCTGATGGAGGAGACCGGCGTCACCAACGTGGCCGACCCGCTGGGCGGTTCCTGGTACGTCGAGGCGCTGACCGACCGGATCGAGCAGCAGGCCGAGGCGATCTTCCGGCGGATCCTGGACAAGGGCCGGGAGGACCACGAGATCGGCCCGATCACCTCCGGCATCCTGCGCGGCATCGAGGAGGGCTGGTTCACCGGCGAGATCGCCGAGGCGGCCTTCCAGTACCAGCAGTCGGTGGAGAAGGGGGACAAGCGCGTGGTCGGCGTCAACTGCCACCCGCGCAGCGTCACCCCCGACCTGGAGATCCTGCGGGTCAGCCACGAGGTCGAGCGCGAGCAGGTGCGGGTGCTGGGCGAGCGCAAGGCGGCCCGGGACGAGGCGGCGGTGCGGGCCGGGCTGGACGCCATGCTGGCGGCGGCCCGCTCGGGCGAGTCGATGATCCCGCCGATGCTGGACGCGGTGCGCGCCGAGGCGACCCTGGGCGAGATCTGCAACGCGCTGCGGCAGGAGTGGGGGACGTACCAGGAGAACGCGGCCTTCTGACCCGCTGAGCACCCGAGCCGCCGTACGGAGGTCCGTACGGCGGCTCCGGCGTGCCGTCAGCCGATGATCAGCGGTCCGAGCAGCAGGTCGATGAAGCGGCGGGTCCACGCGGGGGTGATCGGCTCGCCGCTGACCAGCACGCGGTGCTCGACGGTGCCGGCGATGGTGTCGAAGATGATGTCGACCTCCTCGCGGGCCGAGGCGGTGTCGGTGTCCGCCTCCAGTTCGCCGCGCGCCTGGGCGGCCGCCCGGCCCTGCCGGACCAGCCGCTTCTGCGGGTCCACGATGGCCTCCCGGATCCGGCGGCGCAGCTGGGGGTCCCGGGTGCCCTCGGCGAACAGGGCGAGCAGCGCGGCCTGGGTCTCCGGGCGGGCCAGCAGGTCGGCGAACTGGCCGACCACGGCCTCGATGTCGGCCCGCAGGCTGCCGAGGTCGGGCATCACCAGCTCGTCGAAGAGGCTGGCGACGGCGTCGACCACCAGCTCGTTCTTGGAGGGCCAGCGCCGGTAGAGGGTGGTCTTGGCGACCCCGGCCCGGCTCGCGACGTGGCCCATGGTCAGTCCGCCCCAGCCGAGTTCGGCGAGGGCCTCACGGGTGGCGTCGAGGATCGCGAGGTCGGCGGCGGCGCTGCGCGGGCGGCCCTTGGCCCGGACGGCGCCCTCCCGGGCGGTGCCCTCCCGAGCGGAGCCGTCCCGGACGGTGTCGTCCGGTCTCACGGAGGGCTGGGCGGCCGGCACCGGGCCTCCTTGCGATCTACTGGTAAGTAACCTGGGTGGGGCTGGTAACGGTAGCGACTGTTCGCCGATTCGGGCAGCCGGGCGGACCGTGAAAGTGGGGCAGCTCACGTCCCCGAAGCGCCGCTGGGGCTTGCGGCCGGGGCACCGGCTCCAGTTACGCTACGACCTGTAGCGAAAGCAGTGACAACCAGGCGCCGACCCCGTGGGACGGGGCGGCGCGGGTGCGGGTGGGGATCCGCGCCGAACGGTTCAGGCTACCGGGGGAAGGGCGCACCGACCGCCAGTCCGCACCGCGCAGCCCGCGCGGGGCGACTTTCCGGAGGTTGGTGCCCGCGAGCAGCACGGACGGGGGAGGATGGTGCCATGCAGCCACGGAATTCGCGTCTCAACAGCTCCTCCCTGCGCGGTGCGGTCGACCTCGCCGCGGTGAAGGCGGCCGGTGAGGCCGCCCAGAAGGCCGAGCAGGCCCGGGCCGAGCGGGCCCGTCAGGCGGCCGCCGCCGAAGCGGACGGAGTCGCCGCCCCCCAGCCCGCCTACCCGCTCGTCATCGACGTCACCGAGGACACCTTCGAGACCGAGGTCGTCCAGCGCTCCGCCGAGGTGCCGGTCGTCATCGACTTCTGGGCCGAGTGGTGCGGGCCCTGCAAGCAGCTCAGCCCGATCCTGGAGGGCCTGGCCGAGGAGTACGCCGGCCGCTTCGTGCTCGCCAAGATCGACGTGGACGCCAACCAGCTGATCGCCCAGCAGTTCGGCATCCAGGGCATCCCGGCCGTGATGGCCGTGGTGGCCGGTCAGCTGGTGCCGCTGTTCCAGGGCGCGGAGAGCGCCGCCAACGTCCGCAAGGTGCTGGACCAGCTGATCCTGGTCGCCGAGCAGCGCTTCGGCATCTCCGGCGGTGCGTTCGTCCCGGGCGAGGCCGACGACGCCGCGGTGCAGCGGCCGGAGGACCCGGCGCTGGCCGCCGCGCACGACGCGCTGGACGCCGGCGACCTGAGCGGCGCCGTCCAGGCGTACCGGAACGTGCTGGTCGACCAGCCGGGCAACACCGAGGCCAAGCTGGGCCTGGCGCAGGCCGAGCTGCTCCACCGGGTCGAGGGCCTGGACCTCCAGTCGGTCCGGGCGGCGGCCGCCGCCGACCCGAAGGACGTCGCCGTCCAGCTGCAGGCCGCTGACCTGGACCTGGTGGGCGGTCACGTCGAGGACGCCTTCGGGCGCCTGGTGGACACCGTCGGCCGGACCTTCGGCGAGGACCGGGACACCGCCCGGCTGCGCCTGCTGGAGCTGTTCGAGGTGATCGGCCCGGAGGACCCGCGGGTGGTCGTGGCCCGTGCGGCGCTGGCCCGCGTGCTGTTCTGAGCCGCGTGCTGTTCTGAGCCTGCTGTTCCGAGCCGCTCCCGCGGCGGCCCGGCCCCGGTGCTGGCACCGGGTGCCTGGCACCTCGGATGACCTGCGGTGTCGCCTGGTGATTTGGCGACAATCCGGTCAACCGGACAGAGGTTTACCAAATCTTGATTTCACCCGTGGGTGGTCACTTTCCGTGACCACCCACGGGTGTTTCGCCACTGTTTCCGGCAGATTTCGCCGTCACGTTTCCTTCAACACGTCACGCACGGTGCAACTCGGGTCAATTCCATGATCAATGCCACCTGGTGTTGCATTACCCGTCAGTAAGGCACCCCTTGTGCTTCGCCCGGGATTCAAGCACGATCGGCCACGCCCGGTCCCAGACTCCACACCCTCCGACAGCCCGTCGGCCACGCGGAGCGCGGGATCCCCACCGGGTGATCCGCCGGCTCCGGTCGGCGGTAGGGAGGGCAGGGGGGTATCCGCGGTCCCACGGCGGTTCCTGTCCTCGACCGGCCGCGCGGCCCTGCGCGGTCGCTGGTTGTCGCTCGGGGGTGATCGCCGATGTCGTCGATCCGACCCGTCGTCCCGCAAGGACGGCCGGTTTCGGGACGGGAGTGCCGCAGTACGCAGGCCGCTCCCGCGTCCGACGACGCCCAAGGCGCTCTCCGCTACCGAGGACGTAGCTCTCTCCCATCCCAGGCTCCCACCGGCGCGGGACGCGCCGCCGGGAAGCCGGAGATGTACGTCCTAGAAGGAGGACTCGCATGTCCAAGACCTACGGCAAGACCCGCTGGAAGCGCTTCGCCCTGGTGATGGTGCCGAGCGTCGCGGCCACCGCGATGGTCGGCGTCTCGATCGCCAACAGTGCGCTCGCCGCCTCGTTCAGCATTTCCGGCCAGCAGTTCAAGGTCAGCACCGACCAGCTGCACGGCACCAACTTCTCCCAGTTCGGCTCGGTCGACATCGAGGCGAACGGCAAGCCCCACCCGGTCGCGGTCTCGGCCTTCGACCACGCCGACATCACCAACCTGTGCCAGTCGGTGGTGACGGACCTGTCCGGCTTCGGGCTGGGCAAGATCACCCTCCAGCTGCACGCCGGTACCGAGGCGGGCAAGCCGGTCCAGGCCGACAACCTGCTGATCGACCTGGAGCAGCTGAAGGCGGACGCGACCTTCACCCAGATGAACATCGGCCAGGACGCCTCCACCCTCTCGGGTACGGCCACCCAGGGCTGGGCCCCGCACGCGGGTGTCACCAAGGCGGGCGGCGGCGCCGGCCTGCCGACCGGCGCGACCGGCTTCGCCCAGTCCGCCAAGACCGCCGACCTGAGCGGCGTTCAGCAGACCGCGCGGGCCACCTCGGCCGGCACGTTCAAGCTGAACGGCCTCAACCTCGCGCTCAAGAGCGGCGACGGCGCGGGCAACGAGTGCTTCTGAGCCACGTCTGACGGCACGCCGACCGGCGTGCCCGGATGACTGGGCAACCCGGGGCCGGGGGCGGCGGGCGACCGCCACCCCCGGCACCCACCTTTTTCGTTCTTCCCTCGTAGCGACGTCGAGGAGCTGCACCATGTCCAGCGCAACGGTCGAGACGCGGCCCCGTCAGCAGAACCCCGTCGGGTGGCTCTGGCGGCACTTCCGTGAATTCCGCCGCTCCAGGCCCTTCTGGGGCGGCCTGCTGGCCATGATCGCCGGCGTCCCGATCCTCTACTTCCCGTACGCCCACCTCACCTTCGGCGGGCTGACCATCGCGATGTCCACCACGGCCGGTGCCGGGTCGCTGATCATCGGGGTACTGATGATCATCCTCGGGCTGACCGCCTGGTTCCAGCCCGCCGTCCGGGTCTTCGCGGGCATCGCGACCATCCTGCTGACGCTGGTCTCGATCCCGGTCTCCAACCTCGCGGGCTTCGGCCTCGCCCTGCTGCCCGGTCTGATCGGCGGCGGACTGATGGTCTCCTGGGCGCCGCTGCCGGAGCCGTCCACCGCGCCGGCCAAGGGGCGGCGCGCACGGCGCGGCCGGCCGGCGGACGGTGCGGTGGCGGAGAGCGTCGCCACCGAGAGCGCCGCTGCCGAGGCCACCACCGCTGAGGTCGCCACCGCCGAGGCTGCCACCGCTGAGGTCGCCACCGCTGAGGTCGCCACCGAGACCGCCGCCGTCGAGGCGCCCACCGCGAAGCTGCCCGCCCAGGGCGGGCCCGTGGAGCAGGCCGTCGAGCCCGCGGCCGAGCCCGCCGCCGAGGCCGCTGTTCCGAAGCAGGGCACCGCCGGGGAGCAGGAGGGGGCGCGGTGACCGGGCCGGCCGAGCAAGCAGAGGGCACGGCCGTCCCCGCGCAGCGCTCCGGCCGGCACGCCGCGCCGCGCACGCCGGTCCGGGTCCGGCTGAGAGGCCGCGCCCTGGCGATGGCCGCGGTGCCGACCGCGCTGCTGATGGCGGCCGCCTACACGCCCAACCCGGCGGTCGCCGAGTCCGCTGCGGGCAAGCCGTGCGGCAACGCACCGGTGGCCGTGCCGGACGTGGCGCCGGTCGAGGAGACGCCCGTCCCCAAGAGCGAGCTGCCCGAGCCGCCGCCCGCGCCGACCGGTACGCCGGGGGCGACGGGGAGCCCGACGACGACGCCCTCGTCCGGCCCGAGCTCGCTGCCGACCACCGCGCCGACCACCACGCCGAGCCAGATACCGACCACGGCGCCGACCACCGCACCGGTGAAGCCCCCAGCGACGACGGCCACCCAGTCGGCCGTCCGTTCCGCCACCACCGCCACCACCGGCGGCTCCGGCGCGGTCAGCGCCGTCTACCCGGGCACCGGGAGCGGCACGGCCACCGCGAGCCGGGCCGGGCTGATCGACGACCTCGTCGGCGGCATCAACCACCTGCTGAACCCGGGCGGTTCGGCCACTCCTTCGCCGAGCGCGACACCGAGTGCCACCCCCCAGGGTCCGGCCGCCCCCGCCCCGCGGGTCGGCACCCCGGCGCAGCCCGCCCAGCCGCAGGCCCCGGCCGCCGGCACCCAGCAGGCCGCGCCGCCCGCCGCTCAGTCCCCGGACGGGCAGTCCGCCGCCGCCCAGCCCTCGGGCGGGCAGCCCTCGCCGGCCGCCACCGCCTCCGGCGGTAAGGCGGGCGCCAAGGCGGGCGGCAAGGCGAGTGGCAAGGCGGCTCCGTCCACGACCCCGTCGGCGGGTGCGTCGTCGAGCTCCTCGGCCGCCGCCACCCCGTCCGGCTCGCCCACCGCGAACCCCAACTGCGACGTGGACGCCCGGAACCTGACCGCCGGTGCGGCCACCGCCGAGCACGTCGTCCCGGAGCAGAACTGGACGCTGCAGACCAGCCGGCTCGGCCTGCACGGCGCGGCCTTCCACGGCGTCTACGACGTGAAGACCCCGACCGGCACCAAGCGGGTGCTGAAGTTCGTGGTCGACAGCGTCGACATCGAGAACCTCGACATGTCGACCCTGGAGGGCAACGGCGTCACCTTCCACGTCCAGAGCGCCCCGGGTTCGACCTCGACCATGCGCAACGGCCCGGTCACCATGTACGTGGAGCGGTTGTCCGGCCACCTGTCCAAGCTGCTCGGCCTGCCGATCCCGATCGACCTGGGCGAGATCACCCTCACCCCGGACACCCTGCCGCGCTGGCTGTACGACCTGATCGGCGCCATCCCGATCCCGCTGGACATCGAGCTGACCGGGGTGACGGCCAAGCAGGCCGGCCAGTTCGGCGGCACCCTGCACATCCCGGGGATGCACCTGTTCAACGACGACGCGCCCTACAGCGACAAGTGACCGCCGAGCGGCGGACGCACGGCGCCGGGTAGCGGACGCGAAAACGCCGGTGGGGCGGCCCTCCCGTTTACGGAGGACCGCCCCACCGGCGTTCGTTCTACCGGGGCGTCACTCGCCGTGGCCGCCCACGCGGTGCACCTGCACCATGTTGGTGGTGCCGGGGATGCCGACCGGGACACCGGCGGTGACGATCACGGTGTCGCCCTCGCCCAGCTCGCCCAGCTTCAGCAGCTCGCGGTCGACCTGCGCGACCATCGCGTCGGTGGTGGCCACCTGCTCGGTGACGTACGACTCGACGCCCCAGCTCAGCGAGAGCTGGTTGCGGGTGGCCGAGTCCGGGGTGAACGCGATCACCGGGATCGGCGAACGGTAGCGGGACAGCCGACGCGCGGTGTCACCGGACTTGGTGAACGCGATCAGCGCCTTGCCGTTCAGGAAGTCGCCCAGCTCGCACGCGGCGCGGGCGACGGAGCCGCCCTGGGTGCGCGGCTTGCGGCCCGGGTTGAGCGGCTGGAGGCCCTGGGAGACCAGCTCCTCCTCGGCCTTCTCGCAGATCCGGCTCATGGTGCGGACGGTCTCGACCGGATACTTGCCGACGCTGGACTCGGCGGAGAGCATCACCGCGTCGGTGCCGTCCAGGATGGCGTTGGCGACGTCGGAGACCTCGGCGCGGGTCGGGCGCGAGGCGTGGATCATCGACTCCATCATCTGGGTGGCGACGATGACCGGCTTGGCGTTGCGGCGGGCCAGGGTGATCAGCTGCTTCTGGACCAGCGGCACCCGCTCCAGCGGGTACTCGACGGCCAGGTCGCCGCGGGCGACCATGATGGCGTCGAAGGCGAGGACGATCTCCTCCATGGCCTCGACGGCCTGCGGCTTCTCGATCTTGGCGATGACCGGCACCCGGATGCCGACCTCGTCCATGACCTCGTGGACGTCCTTGATGTCCTCCGCGTTGCGGACGAAGGACAGCGCGACCATGTCGACGCCCAGACGCAGCGCGAAGCGCAGGTCGTCCTTGTCCTTCTCGGACAGGGCGGGGACGTTCACGGCCGCACCGGGCAGGTTGATGCCCTTGTTGTTCGAGAGCACGCCGCCCTCGACCACCACGGTCTTCACCCGCGGGCCGTCGACGCTGACGACCTCCAGGGCGATGACGCCGTCGTTGATCAGGATCGGGTCGCCGGGCTTCACGTCGCCGGGCAGGCCCTTGTAGGTGGTGCCGCAGATGTGCTGGTCACCGGGGACGTCCTCGGTGGTGATGGTGAACTCGTCGCCGTTGTCGACGGTCACCGGGCCGTTGGCGAAGGTCGCCAGACGGATCTTGGGACCCTGGAGGTCGGCCAGGACGCCGATGGCCTTGCCGGTGTCCTCCGAGACCTGGCGGACCTTGCGGTACCGCTCCTCGTGGTCCGCGTGGTTGCCGTGGCTCATGTTCAGTCGGGCGACGTTCATGCCCGCCTCGACGATGGCCTTCAGCTGTTCGTAGGAGTCCGTGGCCGGACCCAGGGTGCAGACAATTTTCGCTCGGCGCATATGGATCAGTCTATCCGTTCGTGTTATAGGTGCATTCGGCACGGACCGGGAGGAATCGCCGACGAATGATCCCGAGGAACGAGACGATTCCGTGTCAGTCCTCGGACAGCTCGCTCTCGCGGTGCACCAGGGCGAAGGCCTGCCGGGCGATCTCCAGCTCCTCGTCGGTCGGCACCACCGCGACCGCCACCCGGGAGAAGCCGGGCGAGATGATCCGGGCGTCGCCCGAGCGCACCGAGTTCAGCTCCGGGTCCACGGCGATGCCCAGCTCCTCCAGTCCCGCGGTGGCCGCCGCGCGCACCGGCGCGGCGTTCTCCCCGACGCCCGCGGTGAACGCGATCGCGTCCACCCGGCCGAGCACCGCGTAGTAGCCGCCGATGTACTTGCGCAGCCGGTGGACGTACGCGTCGAAGGCGAGCCTCGCGTCCGCGTCCCCCTCGTCGGCGCGACGCATGATCTCCCGCATGTCGTTCTCGCCGCACAGGCCGCGCAGCCCGCTGCGGCGGTTGAGCAGGTCGTCGATCCGGTCGACGGACAGGCCGCCGACCCGGTGCAGGTGGAACACCACGCCCGCGTCGATGTCACCCGAACGGGTGCCCATGACCAGGCCCTCCAGGGGGGTGAGGCCCATCGAGGTGTCCACGCAGCGGCCGCCGCTGACCGCCGAGGCGGAGGCGCCGTTGCCCAGGTGCAGCACGATCACGTTGACCTCGGCCGGGTCCTTGCCGAGCAGCCGGGCGGTGGCCCGCGAGACGTACTGGTGCGAGGTGCCGTGGAAGCCGTAGCGGCGCACCCGGTGCTCGTCGGCGACGGCCTTGTCGATCGCGTAGCGGGCCGCGTACTCGGGCATCGAGGCGTGGAAGGCGGTGTCGAACACGGCCACCTGCGGCAGGTCCGGCCGGAGCGCCCGGGCCACCTCGATGCCGGTGATGTTCGCCGGGTTGTGCAGCGGCGCGACCGGGATCAGCCGGCGGATCTCCCTGAGCACCTCGTCGGTGATCACCGTCGGCTCGGTGAACCGCTTGCCGCCGTGCACCACCCGGTGGCCGATCGCGGCCAGCTCGGGGGAGTCCAGCCCGATGCCGTCGGCGGCCAGCTCCTCGGCGACGGCCTTCAACGCGGCCGAGTGGTCCGGGAAGGCCTGCACCAGCTCGCGCCGCTCGCCGGCCCGCGGGGTGTGCACCAGCCGGCCGCCCGCCTCGCCGATCCGCTCCACCAGCCCGGAGGCGAGCCGGGCGCCGTCCAGCATGTCGATCAGCTGGTACTTCACCGACGAGGAGCCGGCGTTGAGAACGAGGACGCGCGTTCCTGCGGTCATGCCTGCGGCTCCTTGTCGTCCTGGGCCTGGATGGCGGTGATCGCCACGGTGTTGACGATGTCCTCCACCAGCGCGCCGCGGGAGAGGTCGTTGACGGGCTTGCGCAGCCCCTGCAGCACCGGGCCGACCGCGACCGCGCCGGCCGAGCGCTGGACGGCCTTGTAGGTGTTGTTGCCGGTGTTGAGGTCCGGGAAGATCAGCACGGTCGCCCGCCCGGCCACCGGCGAGCCCGGCAGCTTGGTGGCCGCGACGTGCTCGTCCACCGCCGCGTCGTACTGGATCGGGCCCTCCACCAGGATGTCCGGCCGCAGCGCGCGGACCAGCTCGGTGGCCTTGCGGACCTTGTCGACGTCCGCGCCCGAGCCGGAGGTGCCGGTCGAGTACGAGAGCATCGCGACCCGTGGCTCCACCCCGAACTGGGCGGCGGTGGCGGCCGACTGGATCGCGATGTCGGCCAGCTGCTGGGCGTCCGGGTCCGGGTTGACCGCGCAGTCGCCGTACACCAGCACCTTGTCGGCCAGGCACATGAAGAAGACGCTCGACACGATGGACGCGCCCGGCGAGGTCTTGATCACCTCGAAGGCGGGGCGGATGGTCGCCGCGGTGGAGTGCACCGCGCCGGAGACCATGCCGTCGGCGATGCCCTCCTGGACCATCAGGGTGCCGAAGTAGGAGACGTCGGTGACCACGTCCAGGGCCAGCTCGACGGTCATCCCCTTGTGGGCGCGCAGCCGGGCGTACAGCTCGGCGAACTGGCGGCGCAGCGGGCTGGTGCTCGGGTCGACGACCCGGAGTTGGGCGCGGTCGGCGCCCGGGTCGTCCTGCGGGAGGGCGATGCCCAGGCCCGCGGCCTTGCGGCGCACCGCGTCGACCTCGCCGAGCAGGGTGAGGTCGCAGATGTTGCGGCGCAGCAGGATCTCGGCCGCGCGCAGCACCCGCTCCTCGGTGCCCTCGGGCAGCACCACGTGCCGGCGGCCGGCCCGGGCGCGCTCCAGCAGCTCGTGCTCGAACATCATCGGGGTCACCCGCTCGGACCGGCCGACCTCGATCCGGTTGGTCAACTCGGCGGTGTCCACGTGCAGTTCGAACAGTCCGAGGGCGATCTCGGCCTTCCGGGGGCTGGCCGCGGTGAGCTTGCCCTCCAGGTGGGTCAGGGTGGCGGCGGTGGGCCAGCTGCCCTCCGGGACGACCGCGACGGGGGTGCCGGGGGCGAGCCGGGCGGCCAGCGCCATCACGTTCGGGCCGGGGTGCTGGCCGAGGGTCAGCAGCACGCCGGCGATCGGCGGGGCGCCGGCCGCGTGCGCGGCCAGCGAGCCGATCACCAGGTCGGCGCGGTCCCCGGGGGTGACGACCAGGGCGCCCTCGGTCAGCGCGTCCAGGAAGGTGGGCAGCATGGCGCCGCCGAAGACGAAGCCGCGGACGTCCCGGGCCAGCCCGGCCGCGTCACCGAGCAGCACCTCGGCGCCGGTCGCCTCCACCA
Source organism: Kitasatospora sp. NPDC059827 (assembly GCF_042731675.1). Classification (NCBI taxonomy): domain Bacteria; kingdom Bacillati; phylum Actinomycetota; class Actinomycetes; order Kitasatosporales; family Streptomycetaceae; genus Kitasatospora; species Kitasatospora sp. NPDC059827. The sequence goes on from NZ_JBHWIV010000006.1 coordinate 106,509, forward strand.
GCTGGGCGACCGTCGGCGCGGCCAGCGCCGGCTCCTCCGGGATCACGTACGCCGGGATCGGCAGCTTCTCGGTGAGCGCGCGCTGGATCCGCTGCTTGGCGCCCGGGGAGGTCCGGTTGGCGATCATCGCCAGGGTCTCGCAGCCGAGGTCGGTGTACGCCCGGTGGGCGTTGCGCACCTCGGCGATCACGGCCTCCGGGTCCTTGCCCTGGCCGCCGACCACCGGCAGTACGGCGGCGCCGAACTCGTTGGCGAGCCGGGCGTTGAAGGCCAGCTCGTCCGGGATGTTGGTGTCGGCGAAATCCGTGCCGAGCACCAGCACCGCCTGGCAGCGCCGCTCCAGCGCCCGGAAGCGGTCGACCAGCGCGGAGACCAGCTCGTCCTGCCCCTGGGCGGCCTGGAGCGCAGCGGCCTCCTCGTAGGTGAGCCCGTACAGCTCCGTGCCCGGCAGGTCGATCCGGTACCGCCCGCGCAGCAGCTCGACGACGTGGTCGGAGCCGGACTCGCCGGGCGCGGCCGCGTGCACCAGCGGACGGAACACCCCGACCCGGTCCACCTGGCGGGTGAGCAGTTCCATGACCCCGAGTTCGACGGCCTGCCGGCCGTCCCCCCGGTCGATCCCGGTCACGTACACGCTGCGCGCCACGCGGATGTCTCCGTCCCGTCGCCTCGGAAGCTGGTCATCTCGACCATACCTTCGCACCACGAACGCCCGTCCGCGAGCAGAGCCAAGGGGGAGGGGCAAGGGACCAAGGGCCTGGGCCGGGGACTTGCGCCGACGCCTGCCCTTGATGTACCTACCTCATGTAGTTACATTGGCTGGTATGGAGACCATGGGACTGCGTGAGTTGAACCAGAACCCGTCCAAGGCGGTCGCGCGGGTCCGGGCCGGCGCGACGATCGTCGTGACCGACCGCGGGCGGCCCGTGCTGAGACTGGTGCCGGAGACGGCCCCGGAGTCGACCCTCGAACGCCTGGTCGCGGCCGGAGAGGTCACTCCGCCCACCGAGCAGGGCATGCCCGAGCTCGCCCTCGACCTGCTGCCGGACGTCGGCAGCCTGTCGGACCTGCTGATCGAGGACCGGAACCGGGAGCGCGACCGTTGATCTACCTGGACTCCTGCGCGCTGCTGAAGTTCATCAAGCCGGAGCCGGAGACAGCCGCGCTGCGCGCCTGGCGGGAGGCGCTCCCCGACGGCACCGAACTGATCACCAGCGAACTGGCCCGGCTGGAGATCACCCGCACGCTGCTCCGCGCGGGCCTGTCGCACCAGCTGGTCCCGTACCACGTGGACCAGGCGCTCCGGGGGGCCTACCGGGTCGACCTCAGCAGCGCGGTGCTGGCCAGGGCGCTCGCCTACCGCACCCCGCGGCTGGGATCGCTGGACGCGCTGCACCTGGCCAGCGCGGAGCCCTTCCGGGCCGAACTCACCGACTTCGTCACCTACGACCGCGAGCTCGGCCGGGCCGCCGAGGAGCTCGGGTTCCCGGTCACGGCTCCCCGGTGACGCCGACCGGGGCGGTCAGCGGGCGGCGGCGGCCGATTCGGAGCCGGACAGTTCCAGTTCCGTGCCGTGGAGGTAGGCCGTCGAGAGGCGCGGGTCCAGCAGCCAGCCGTGCGGGCGGAGCAGGGCGCCGTCGCGGCCCGGGGTCCAGCCGTCGGCGGTGAGGGCGGCGCGCATGCGGGCCTCCACCTCGGCGGCGGGGAGGCCGGCGGTGCTGCCGAGGGTGAGGGTGCGGGAGCAGAAGTTGGAGCCGCAGTGGCCCTCGGTGCTCCGGGTGACGGTCAGCCCGGGGGGAACGGACACTTCCGCCGCGCTCGGGACGAAGGCGTCGAAGGCGAACAGGCCGTAGCCGAGGGCGATGACCACGCCGACCAGGGCGTGGGCGGTGAGCGCGACGGTCGATCCGGCGACCGGGTGGTCGTACTGCCGCTCCGGTCGGGGGCCGCGCAGCCGCCGCTCGACCAGTGCGCCCGCGAGCACCACCAGGCCGGCCGCGACCGGGTACCCGGCCTCGATCTCGGCGGTGGCGCGGGTGAAGTACCACTCCTGCTCCAGGCCGGCCGGCGCCAGGGCCAGTGCGGCGAGGACGGCGAGGACGGCCGCTCCGACGGCCCGGGTGCGGGCCAGGAACGCCCAGCAGATCAGTGGCGGCAGCAGGTAGGCCAGTGCCAAGGCCGTGAACACGTACGAGCCCCCCGCCCGTTGACGATCAGTCCCGGGCGGGGAGCCTACGGGGTCAGGCGGGCCGGAGCCAGAGGGTGGCGAGCGGGGGCAGGACCAGTTCGGCGGAGCGCGGCTGGCCGTTCCACTCGACCGGATCGGCCTTGATCGGGCGGGAGTTGCCGGCACCGCTGCCGCCGTAGGCCTCGGCGTCGGTGTTCAGCACCTCCTCCCAGAGCTGCTCGCGGCCGTCCAGGGCGGGCAGGCCGACCCGGTGGCCGTGGCGGACGACGGGGGAGAAGTTGCAGACGGCGACCAGCGGGGTGCCGTCGGCGGCGAAGCGGACGAAGGAGAGCAGGTTGTCCTCGGCGGAGCCGCCGTCGAGCCAGCGGAAGCCGTCCGGGGTGGTGTCCAGCTCCCAGAGGGCGGGGGTGTCCCGGTAGGTCCGGTTGAGGTCGCGGACGAGGCGGCGCACGCCCCGGTGGTCCTGGTGGGCGGGCCACTGCTCGTCGAGCACCCACCACTGCGGGCCCTGCTCGTGGTCCCATTCCGCGCCCTGGGCGAACTCCTGCCCCATGAAGAGCAGTTGCTTGCCGGGGTGGGACCACATGAAGCCCAGGTAGGCGCGGTGGTTGGCGCGCTGCTGCCACCAGTCACCGGGCATCTTGGAGACCAGGGCCTGCTTGCCGTGGACGACCTCGTCGTGGGAGATCGGCAGGACGTAGTTCTCGGAGTAGGCGTACACCATCGAGAAGGTGATGTCGTTGTGGTGGTACTTGCGGTGCACCGGCTCCTTGGACATGTAGACCAGCGAGTCGTGCATCCAGCCCATGTTCCACTTGAGCCCGAAGCCGAGGCCGCCGGCGTCGGTGGGCCGGGTGACGCCGTCCCAGGCGGTGGACTCCTCGGCGATGGTGATCACGCCGGGGCAGCGCCGGTAGACGGTGGCGTTCATCTCCTGGAGGAAGGCGGCCGCGTCCAGGTTCTCCCGGCCGCCGTACTGGTTGGGCGTCCAGCCGCCGCTCTCGCGGGAGTAGTCGAGGTAGAGCATCGAGGCGACCGCGTCGACCCGCAGGCCGTCGATGTGGAACTCCTCGCACCAGTACACGGCGTTGGCGACCAGGAAGTTGCGCACCTCGGTGCGGCCGTAGTCGAACTCCAGCGTCCCCCAGTCGGGGTGCTCGGCGCGCTGCGGGTCGGCGGGCTCGTACAGCGGTTCGCCGTCGAAGCGGGCGAGGGCGAAGTCGTCCTTGGGGAAGTGCGCGGGCACCCAGTCGACGATCACGCCGATGCCGTGCCGGTGCAGGGTGTCGACCAGGTACCGGAAGTCGTCGGGGCTGCCGAGCCGGGCGGTGGGGGCGAAGTAGCCGGAGACCTGGTACCCCCAGGAGCCGCCGAAGGGGTGCTCCATCACCGGCATGAACTCCACGTGGGTGAAGTTCAACTCCTTGAGGTAGCGGGGCAGTTCCTCGGCGATGGCACGGTAGTCGGTGAGCTCGGGCCGCCAGGAGGCGAGGTGCAGCTCGTACACCGACATCGGGGCCCGGTGGTGCGCGGTGCGGGCCCGGCGGGCCATCCACTCGTCGTCCTGCCACCGGTGGGTGGAGGAGGTGACGACGGAGGCGGTGCCGGGCGGGCACTGGGCGGCCCGGGCGAGCGGGTCGGCCTTGTCGAGGACCCAGCCCTGCCGGGTGTGGATCTCGTACTTGTAGGTGGCGCCCTCGGCGACGCCCGGGACGAACAGCTCCCAGACGCCGGAGGAGCCGAGCGAGCGCATCGGGTGGCCGGTGCCGTTCCAGTGGTTGAAGTCGCCGATCAGCCGCACCCCGGTGGCGTTGGGCGCCCAGACCGCGAAGGCGGTGCCGGCCACGCCGTCGACGGTGCGCACGTGCGAGCCGAGCGCCTGCCACAGCTGTTCGTGCCGGCCCTCGGAGATCAGGTGCAGGTCGAGTTCGCCGAGGGTGGGCGGGGTGCGGTAGCCGTCGTGCTGGCGCTGGGGTTCGCCGTCGGGGTAGTCCACCAGCAGGGTGTAGTCCGGGGGTTCGCCGCCCGCCAGCAGGCCGGTGAACAACCCGCCCTGCTGGTGGGTGAGTTCGGCGGGGCCGTGGGCGGTCTCCACCACCACCCGGTCGGCGAACGGGCGCAGCACCCGGATCGCCGTCCCGCCGTGCACCGGGTGGGCGCCGAGCAGGGCGTGCGGGTCGTGGTGCTGCCCGTTCACCAGCCGGTCCACCTCGGCCGGCGGCAGTGGCGCCTCGGGCAGGCGCAGGGCACCGACCGGGGCGTCTGCGGCGGGACCGGCCGGGGCGGCGGCCCCGCGTTCGGAGCCCCCGCGTTCGGAGCCCCCGCGGTCGGAGCCCCCGCGGTCGGAGCCCCCGCGGTCGGCGGCCCCGGGTTCGGCGGCCCCGGCCAGGAAGGTGGCCGGAACGGGGCGGGTGGGGCGGCCGGTCGGGTCGAGCGGCGTCACGGCGTGGTCCTCCAGCGGCGGGGATGGGCGAACTCGTGGCGGGCGGGCGGGCGGGACGGGAGCGCGGGGTCAGACGGACAGGGCGAGCCGGTTGATCGCGGCGAGCGGGATCGGCAGCCAGCTGGGCCGGTGCCGGGCCTCGTACACCACCTCGTACACCGCCTTGTCGATCTCCAGCGCCCGCATCAGCTCGGGTGAGGCGGCCGGGTCGGCGCCGCCCCCGGCGGTGTAGCCGGCGCAGAAGGCGGTGCGGTTGCGCTGGGCCCAGGCGGCGGCGAGGTGGGCCAGCTCGGGGTCGACCGGGCCGCCGGCCAGCAGGTGGGCGGCCGCGTAGTCGAAGGAGCGCAGCATCGCGGCGACGTCGCGCAGGGCGGGCTGGGGTTCGCGGCGCTCGTTGACGGATTTGGCGGGCTCGCCCTCGAAGTCCAGCAGCACCCAGCCGTGCGGGGTGCGCATGGCCTGGCCGAGGTGGAGGTCGCCGTGGATGCGCTGGACCGGCAGGCCGTCCGGGTGGGCGTCGGCGAGCTGCTGGAAGGCGGCGCGCAGGGCGGCGCGGAAGCGCAGCAGGCCGGGGACGGCGGCGACGGCGCTGTCCAGCCGGTCGGCCATCGCGGTGGCGAGCCGGCCGGTCTCGGTGCGGTCGAGCCGGGCGACGGGCATGGAGCGGGCGAGCACCCGGTGCACCTCGGCGGTGGCCCGGCCGAGCCGGTGCGCCTCGATGGCGAAGTTGCCGGGGGAACGGTCGCCCTTGAGCCGGCCGACCTGGTCGAGGGCGAGTTCCCAGCCGTCCTCGGCGTCCGGCAGGTAGCGCTGGAGCAGTCCGAGGGTGGCGGGTTCGGCGCGTTCCATCCGGCTCTCGAACCAGGCGGCGACCCGGGGGATGCGGGTGGAGCCGGCCCGGGAGAGGGCGAGGGAGAGTTCCAGGTCGGGGTTGGTGCCGGGGTGGACGCGCCGGAACAGTTTGAGGATGTACGAGGTGCCGTAGATGACCGAGCTGTTGGACTGTTCGGCGGTGGAGGCGCGGCCGGGGAGGTTGGCGGGCAGTCCGGAGCCAGGGGTGCGGCGGAAGGAGAGCGAGCCGAACCGGTCGCCGGTGGCCAGGTGTTCCAGGAGGCGTCCGGTGAGTTCGGGGTCGTGCACGGCGTCGTAGAGGGCGGCGCCGTCGTACGGGCCCTGGGTGAGCAGGCCGAGTACGGCGCCGGGTTCGATCCCGGCGGGCCCCTGGGTGCGGATGCCGAGCAGCAGTTGGTAGGTGTCGCCGTGCGGGAGGCCGGCCGTGGTGGCGTGTTCGACCCGTAGCAGCAGGTGCAGCAGGGCCGGGTCGCCGACCTGCAGCGGGGTGCCGACCACCGGGACGAGTCCGGTGATGGGGCGTCCCTTCCCGGCGTACCAGCGCTGGGTGGGGAGCCAGTCGGCGATCAGCGGCAGGGCCGCCTGGACGAGCTCGCTGACCCCCAGGGCCGTTCTCCGGACCCCGGTGCCCCGCGCGCCCGGGTGCGGCGCGGAGCCGGCCGGGGCGTCGTGCTGCACATGGGCTTGCGAACGGGAGGTTTCGGACATGACTCCCTTTCCCCGGAAGCACGCGGACGGCCCGACGGGTCGTGGCCGGGGTCCGTCAGTCTTCCGGATTTCGGCGGCGCGGCGGTCGCGGCACGCGAGCACGGCTCGGGTGTCACGCCTTCGTGTGGGTGGCCGTTGGGCTGTTCTCCGTACGCGGTGGTGCAGAGAACTCCGGGGGCGCGGGGGTCAACTCGCGCCCCCGGAGGGTCTGGTGGTGCTGTGCGGGCCGCTGGTGGCAGGGCTCGGCGGATCGTTACTTCGACCGCCCGGTTCCGCTGGTGCGCGGGGGCTGTCGGAGTTGGAACCAGTAGAAGCCGTGGCCGGCCAGCGTGAGCAGGTAGGGCCACTCGCCGATCGACGGGAAGCGCACTCCGCCGATCAGCTCGACCGGGTACCGCCCGCCGTACTGCCGGAGGTCCAGCTCGGTCGGCTGCGCGAACCGCGAGAAGTTGTTCACGCACATGACCAGGTCCCCCTCGTGCTCGCGCACGAAGGCCAGCACGGCGGGGTTGCTGGACGGCAGTTCGGTGTAGGTGCCCAGGCCGAACGCCGGGTTGAGCTTGCGGATCTCGATCATGCGACGCGTCCAGTGCAGCAGGGAACTCGAACTGCTCTGCTGCGCTTCGACGTTGGTCACCTGGTAGCCGTACACCGGGTCCATGATGGGCGGCAGACTGAGCCTGCCCGGGTCGGCGGAGGAGAAACCCGCGTTGCGGTCCGGGGTCCACTGCATCGGCGTGCGCACGCCGTCCCGGTCGCCCAGCCAGATGTTGTCGCCCATGCCGATCTCGTCCCCGTAGTAGAGCACCGGCGAGCCGGGCAGGGAGAGCAGCAGGGCGGTGAACAGCTCGATCTGGTTGCGGTCGTTCTCCAGCAGCGGGGCGAGCCGGCGGCGGATGCCCACGTTGGCGCGCATCCGCGGGTCCTTGGCGTACTCCGCGTACATGTAGTCGCGCTCCTCGTCGGTGACCATCTCCAGGGTCAGCTCGTCGTGGTTGCGCAGGAAGATGCCCCACTGGCAGCCGCCCGGGATCGCCGGGGTCTTGGCCAGGATCTCCGACACGGGGTACCGGGACTCCCGGCGCACGGCCATGAAGATCCGCGGCATCACCGGGAAGTGGAACGCCATGTGGCACTCGTCGCCGCCGGCCGTGAAGTCGCCGAAGTAGTCGACCACGTCCTCCGGCCACTGGTTGGCCTCGGCGAGCAGCACGGTGTCCGGGTAGTCGGCGTCGATCTCCTTGCGGACCCGCCGGAGGAACTCGTGGGTCTCCGGCAGGTTCTCGCAGTTGGTGCCCTCGCGGGCGAACAGGTACGGCACCGCGTCCAGCCGGAAGCCGTCGATGCCGAGGTCGAGCCAGAACCGCAGCCCGGCGATCATCTCGTCCTGGACGCGGGGGTTGTCGTAGTTGAGGTCCGGCTGGTGGGAGAAGAACCGGTGCCAGTAGTACTGCTTGCGCACCGGGTCGTAGGTCCAGTTGGAGGTCTCGGTGTCGACGAAGATGATCCGGGCGTCCGGGTACTGCTTGTCGTCGTCGGCCCACATGTAGAAGTCGCCGTACGGCCCGTCCGGGTCCGCCCGGGAGGCCTGGAACCACGGGTGCTGGTCGCTGGTGTGGTTCATCACGAAGTCGATGATCACGCGCATGCCGCGGGCGTGTGCGGCGTCGGTGAACTCCATGAAGTCGGCGAGGTCGCCGAACTCCGGCAGCACCGACTTGTAGTCGGCGACGTCGTACCCGCCGTCGCGCAGCGGCGAGGCGAAGAACGGCGGGAGCCAGAGGCAGTCGACGCCGAGCCACTGCAGGTAGTCGAGCTTGGTCGTGAGCCCCTTGAGGTCCCCGACCCCGTCGCCGTTGCTGTCCTGGAAGGACCGCACCAGCACCTCGTAGAAGACCGCACGTTTGAACCACTCCGGGTCCAGGTTCTTCTTCGAGGTCTCCGGAAAGGTGTCGGGGACGGGCTCGTTCACTGTCACGCTGGGTTCCTCCGAACCGTGAGGAGGTGAGCCGGCTCGGCTGAGGGATCGAGCCGGACGTAGTTGTGCCGGCCCCAGGTGTAGGCGGCGCCGGTGAGCTCGTCGTGCACCGCGTGGGGCCCGTCGCCGTCGAGCGTGACGGTGGCCTCCTGGACGTGGTGCGGGTCGAGGTTGACCACGGTGATGACCCGGTCGGTCAGGCCGTCGGCGGTGGTCGCGGTCTTGGAGTAGGCGAGCACCTGCTCGTTGTCGGTCGGGTGGAAGCGCAGGTCGCGCAGCTGCTGCAGGGCCGGGTGGCGCCGGCGCAGCCGGTTCAGCACGGTGAGCAGCGGGGCGAGGGTGTCGGTGCGGTTCCAGTCGCGGGGGCGGAGCTCGTACTTCTCCGAGTGCAGGTACTCCTCGGAGCCGGGGTGGGCCGGCTCGTTCTCGAACAGCTCGTAGCCGGCGTAGACGCCGTAGCTGGGGGAGAGGGTGGCGGCGAGCACGGCGCGGATCGCGAAGGCGGCGCGGCCGCCGTGCTGGAGGTAGGCGTGCAGGATGTCCGGGGTGTTGGCGAAGAAGTTGGGGCGCATGTAGGCGGCCGCGTCGCCGGTGAGTTCGGTGAGGTACTCGGTGAGTTCGCGCTTGGTGGTGCGCCAGGTGAAGTACGTGTACGACTGGTGGAATCCGATCTTCGCCAGGGTGTGCATCATCGCGGGGCGGGTGAACGCCTCCGCCAGGAACACCACGTCCGGGTCGGTGCGGGCGATGTCGCCGAGCACCTTCTCCCAGAACACCACCGGTTTGGTGTGGGGGTTGTCGACCCGGAAGATCCGGATGCCGTGCGACATCCAGAACCGGAGGGTCCGGACGGTTTCCTTGACGATTCCGTCCATGTCCTGGTCGAAGTTGACCGGATAGATGTCCTGGTACTTCTTCGGCGGGTTCTCGGCGTACGCGATGGTGCCGTCGGCGCGGTGGCTGAACCATTCCGGGTGCTTGTTCACCCACGGGTGGTCGGGGGAGCACTGGAGGGCGAAGTCCAGCGCCACCTCCAGGTGCAGCGCCCTGGCCTCGGCGACGAAGTGGTCGAAGTCCTCGATGGTGCCGAGGTCCGGGTGGACGGCGTCGTGGCCGCCCTCCGGCGAGCCGATCGCCCAGGGCGAGCCGACGTCGTGCGGACCGGCCGTCAGGGTGTTGTCCGGGCCCTTGCGGAAGGCTCGCCCGATCGGGTGCACCGGCGGCAGGTAGACCACGTCGAAGTCCATCGCGGCGACCGCCGGCAGCCGCTCGGCGGCGGTGCGCAGGGTGCCGGACCGCGGCGGCTCGACCCCGTTCGGGTCCACCACCGCGCCCTCCGAGCGCGGGAAGAACTCGTACCAGGAGCCGAACAGCGCGCGCTCGCGGTCCACCTGGAGCGGCAGCGGGCGGGAGGCGCTGAGCAGCTCCCGCAGCGGGTGGCGGGCCAGCAGCTCCAGCACCTCGGGGGCGAGCGCGGCGGCCAGCCGGGACAGCGGCGGCAGGCCGGGGTCGCGCAGCGCGTCCGCGGCGGCCAGCACGTGCGCCCGGCCGTCCTTCTTCGGCACCCCGGCGGCGGCCTGCTCCAGCAGCCGGGCGCCCTCCTCCAGGACCAGCGCGGTGTCGATCCCGGCCGGCAGCTTCACCGCGGCGGTCTTCCGCCAGGTGGCGACCGGGTCGCTCCACGCCTCCACCAGGTACGACCAGCGGCCCGGGCCGGTCGGGGTGACGTGCGCCCCCCAGCGGTCGGTGCCCTCGGCGAGCTCGCGCATCGGCGTCCACGGGCCGCTGCGCCCGCGCGGGTCGCGCAGCACCACGTTGGCGTTGACGGCGTCGTGGCCCTCGCGGAAGACCGTCGCGGTGACCGGGAAGGTCTCGCCGACGACGGCCTTGGCCGGGCGGCGGCCGGCGTCGATCTGGGGGCTGACGTCCAGGACGGGGATGCGGCCGATCACGGTGTCGCTCTCTGTCGTCTTGCGGGCGGAGGGCTTGGTGGCGGTCTTGGTGGCGGTCTTGCGGGCGGGGGCCTTGCGCGCGGGCGTCTTCGCGGCGGTTCCCGAGGGCTCCGGCGGGGTGGCCCCGGAGCCGGCCCCCGCGGTGGCGGTGCTGCGGCGCGTGGTGGTGGTGCGCCTGCGCGGTGCCGCCGCCGGGCCCTCCTCGGCCCCGGGTTGGGGGGCCGTTGCGGAGGGCTGCGCCGTGGGAGCCTGTGCTGCGGAGGATTCGGTACGGACCGCCCCGGACACCCGGGGCGACGGCATCGCCGGGTCTGTCCGAGTGTCAGAATCCATCCGTCCGGCGGATTCCGCGACCGCTGCGTCGACGGTGTCGGCCACCGGTGTGGACTGGTCCCGCGTGTCGCCGTGCATGCCAAACTCCTGCCCGAGATCAGCGGCAGCTCCCGCGCGGGCCGGGGGTGGGCCGGGGGGAGTACCGGGAGGACTGTGGGTGGGGTGGACGTGCGACCGGAAGCCTGCCCGCGCCGCTGTCCCCGGCAACCTGCCCGGCGCCCGCCGAACCGGTGGCGGGGCGCCCCGGAACCGGTGCGCGTTCCGGCGCACGCCTCCGCGGGCACGCCCCCGGGCGGGCCGGTCGACCCGTGAACGAGCCGACCGTGCGCGAGGACACGCGCCGGTGCGCGGTGAGCGCCGAACGGGCTAAGGGAGAAGAGGAAGGATCAACGCGAAAAGGATTCGGACGTGCTGCTCCACGGGGGACGCCACCCGTCGTCGTTGTCCCCGCAGCATCAACGACCTTCGGCCATCCTCGCACCGGCGACACGGTTTTCGCAGCGGTACGACAGTAGTTTCGGGTTTTGTCCGGGGCCGTGGACCGGCCGGAAATGGATCTGTTCCGCAGAGTTCACGCATTGGTAGCGCGGCGCCCGGAAATGTGCGCCTCGCGCGCCCCCCGTGCAGACCAATGCGCCGAATGCGATCTCATCAATAGCCCGAACGGATGCCCAATAGTCCACTTGACCCGTAGTCGGACCGAGCGTCGAGGCTACGCTTCACCGCTGTGAAGGCAATCCGCAGATTCACCGTCCGCACCGTCCTGCCCGAACAACTCCAGCCGTTGCACGAGCTGGCCCTCAACCTGCGCTGGTCCTGGCACCCCGAGACCAGGGACCTCTTCCGGTCCGTGGACCCGGAGGTCTGGGCCGCGACCGGCGAGGACCCGGTGCGGCTGCTCGGGGAGGTCCCGGCCGCCCGGCTGGCCGCGCTCGCCGCCGACCGGCGCTTCCTGCGCAGACTCGGCGACCTCGCCGACGACCTGCGCGAGTACCTCACCGGCCCGCGCTGGTACCAGGCCCAACAGGACGGCGGCGCCACCCCGCCGCCCACCGCCATCGCCTACTTCTCGCCCGAGTACGGCATCGCCGCCGCGCTGCCCCAGTACTCCGGTGGCCTCGGCATCCTGGCCGGCGACCACCTCAAGGCCGCCAGCGACCTCGGCGTCCCGATCATCGGCGTGGGGCTGTTCTACCGGCACGGCTACTTCCGGCAGTCCCTCGACCGGAGCGGCTGGCAGCAGGAGCGCTACCCCCTGCTGGACCCGGACGAACTGGCCGTCAGCCTGTTCCGGGAGGCCGACGGCACCCCCTGCCGGGTCGACCTCGCCCTGCCCGGCGGCCGCACCCTCGCCGCGCACATCTGGAAGGCCCAGGTCGGGCGGGTCCCGCTGCTGCTGCTCGACTCCGACATCGAGGCCAACTCGCCCGCCGAGCGCGACGTCACCGACCGGCTCTACGGCGGCGGCAGCGAGCACCGGCTGCTCCAGGAGATGCTGCTCGGCATCGGCGGCGTCCGGGCCGTCCGGGCCTACTGCCGGCTCACCGGGCACCCCGCCCCCGAGGTCTTCCACACCAACGAGGGCCACGCCGGCTTCCTCGGCGTCGAGCGGATCCGCGAACTGGTCGCCGCCGGCGCCGGGCTGGACTTCGCCGCCGCCCTGGAGTCCGTCCGGGCCGGCACCCTGTTCACCACCCACACGCCCGTCCCGGCCGGCATCGACCGCTTCGACCGCGAGCTGGTCGCCCGTCACTTCGACGGCGACGCCGCGCTGCCCGGCGTCCCGGTGGAGCCGGTGCTCGCGCTCGGCGCCGAGACCTGGGCCGGCGGGGACCCGAAGCTCTTCAACATGGCCGCCATGGGCCTGCGGCTCGCCCAGCGCGCCAACGGGGTCTCCACCCTGCACGGCGAGGTCAGCCGCTCGATGTTCAACGGCCTCTGGCCCGGCTTCGACCCCGCCGAGGTGCCGATCACCTCGGTCACCAACGGGGTGCACGCCGCCACCTGGATCGACCCGGCCGTGGTCCGCCTGGGCGCCGCCGAGATCGGCGCCGAACGCGCCGAGGAGGCGATGACCACCGGCGAGACCCAGCGCTGGACCGGCCTGGAGCGGATCGGCAACACCGAGGTCTGGGACCTGCGCCGCAGCCTGCGCGCCCAGCTGGTGGACGAGGCCCGCCGCCGGCTGCGCGCCTCCTGGCGCCAGCGCGGGGCCGGCGAGGCCGAGCTCGGCTGGGTCTCCTCGGTGCTCGACCCCGACGTGCTCACCATCGGCTTCGCCCGCCGGGTGCCCTCGTACAAGCGGCTCACCCTGATGCTGCGCGACCCGGTCCGGCTGCGCGCCCTGCTGCTGCACCCCACCCGGCCGGTGCAGATCGTGGTCGCCGGGAAGGCCCACCCGGCCGACGACGGGGGCAAGCGGCTGATCCAGCAGATGGTCGCCTTCGCCGACGACCCGACGGTGCGCCACCGGATCGTCTTCCTGCCGGACTACGACATGGCGATGGCCCAGCACCTCTACCCGGGCTGCGACGTCTGGCTGAACAACCCGCTGCGGCCGCTGGAGGCCTGCGGCACCTCCGGGATGAAGGCCGCGCTCAACGGCTGCCTCAACCTGTCCGTCCTGGACGGCTGGTGGGACGAGTGGTACGACGGCCAGAACGGCTGGGCGATCCCCACCGCCGACGAGGACGCCGGCGTGCTCGACCCGGAGAGCAGCGAGGCCGAGCGGCGCGACGACATCGAGGCCGCCGCGCTGTACGACCTGATCGAGGAGCAGGTCGCCGGCCGGTTCTACGACCGGGGCTCCGACGGGCTGCCGCACCGCTGGATCGCCATGGTCCGGCACACCCTGGTCACCCTCGGCCCCAAGGTCCTGGCCGGGCGGATGGTCCGCGAGTACGTCGAGCGGCTGTACACCCCGGCGGCGCTGGCCCAGCGCGAGCTGGCGGTCCGGGACCACGCCTGCGCCCGGGAGCTGGCCGGCTGGAAGGCGAAGGTCCGGGAGGGCTGGCCGGGCGTGCGGGTCGAGCACGTCGAGGCGGACTGTCCGGCCGAGGCCCAGGAGCTGGGCAGCTCGCTGGCGCTGCGGGTGCAGGTCGCGCTCGGCGCGCTGGAGCCGGGCGACGTCGAGGTGCAGGCGGTCTCCGGCCGGGTCGACGAGACGGACGGCATCTCGGAAGCCGAGGTGCTCGCCCTCAAGCCGGTCGGCGGGCCCGACCTGGACGGCCGCACCCGCTACGAGGGCGCGCTGGAGCTCGGCCGCACCGGCCCGTTCGGGTACACCGTGCGGGTGCTGCCCGCGCACCCCCGGCTGGCCTCGCCGGCCGAGTTGGGGCTGGTCGCCCTCCCGGCCGAGTCGACGGGGATGGACGCCGGGCTGCTGCGCTGAGGCCCCGGACCGGGTGGCTGCCGTCCACCGTTGCTACGGACGGCAGTCATCCGCTTGCCCCGGGTGACGGGCGGGGGGAGCGTGAAGGCCATGATGCGAACCCTGCGCGCCGCCGCCCTGGCCGCGCTCTCCGTGCTCCTCGTGGCGTGGCCGGCCCAGGCCGCCACCGCCCCCCTCCCGGCGCCACCGGCGACCGCGCGGCTGTCCCTGGAGGTCTGCCCGCCGCAGGACCCGGTGGTCCCGGGCGGGACCGGGACGCTGGAGGTGAAGGTCACCAACCAGGGGCCGGCCGCCACCACCGACGACACCCTGGTGGTGGTGCACCTCCCCGCGCCGGGCGTGGTGCGGTCGGCCGACCCGGCCGTCACCCTGACCTACTTCGGCACCGGCAGCTCGTACACGATCCCGGCCGGGCTGGCACCGGGGGCGGCCTCGGTCGAGCGGCTGGCGCTGTACGTCGCGCCGATCACCGAGTCCTTCCTCACCGTCGACGGCGACGTCCAGGCCTTCTACCCGGGTGACCCGGACCAGTCCGGCCACACCACCGCGTACCGCCTGACCACCGCCGACACCAGGGCCCACTTCATGGTCGGCGCCTCCTCCGCCTGGCAGGCCGGGCACCCCGTCCCGCAGCCCGGCGACCTCACCGGCAGGCCCGGGGCGACGATCGACCTGCCGCTGTGGGTGTACAACGCCGGCCCCTCGTACTCGCGGCACCCGATCGACCTGGCGATCACCGTGCCCGAGCACACCACGCTGACCGGCACGCCCCCGTACGGCTGCACCGCCACCGGGCCGCGCACGCTGACCTGTCACTACGCGAGCGGGCCGCGGTTCGAGGACGCGGTCTTCATCGACCCGGCCGTGGTGATCGACTCCTCGACCGTCGCCGGGCAGGTGCTGCCGGGCGGCACGTTGGACGTGGTGGCCGCGGTGGAGGACCGCCCCTCGCCGGACTGGCACACCGACTACGTGGTGACGGTGACCTGACGCGGCCGGGGCCCGCGGGCCCGGACATGGAGCGGCCCGCCCGGGTGCGTGACGGCGCACCCGGACGGGCACAACTGTGGGGCCCTGCGGCCAGGGCCTTTCTTACACCAGACTGTCCCGCCAGGCACGATGCAGGGTGGCGAAACGGCCCGCCCCCTCGATCAGCTGCCGCGGTGAGCCGTCCTCGACGATCCGCCCCTGGTCCATCACCAGCACCCGGTCGGCGATCTCCACGGTGGAGAGCCGGTGGGCGATGATCACCGCCGTGCGGCCGGCCAGCACCGTGCGCATCGCCCGCTGCACGGCCTGCTCGCCCGGCACGTCCAGGGAACTGGTCGCCTCGTCCAGGATCAGCACGGCCGGGTCGGCCAGCAGGGCGCGGGCGAAGGCGACCAACTGGCGCTGCCCGGCGGAGATCCGGCCGCCGCGCTTGCGCACGTCGGTGTCGAAGCCGTCCGGGAGCGCGGCGATGAACCCGTACGCGCCGATCTCCCGGGCGGCCTGCTCGACCTCGGTTCGGGTGGCGCCGGGGCGGCCGATCGCGATGTTCTCGGCGACGGTGCCGGAGAACAGGAAGGACTCCTGGGTCACCATCACGACCCCGCGCCGCAGTTCCGGGGTGGCGAGGTCGCGCAGGTCCACGCCGTCCAGCCGGATCCGGCCGTCCGTCGGGTCGTAGAAGCGGGCCAGCAGCTTGGCGACCGTCGACTTGCCGGCGCCGGTCGCCCCGACCACCGCGACCGTCTGTCCGGCCGGGATCAGCAGGTCGAAGGGCGGCAGCACCTCCTTGCCGGTGCGGTAAGCGAAGCGCGTCCCCTCGAAGGAGACCTCGCGGCCCTTGGAGGCTGCCTGAGGAAGTTCGGCGGGCTCCGCCGGCTCGGCGACGGTCGGCTCGTGGGCGAGCAGGCCGGCGATCTTCTCCAGTGCCGCGGCGGCGGCCTGGTAGCTGTTCAGGAACATCGCCAGCTGGTCGATCGGGTCGAACAGGCGGCGGAGGTAGAGCGCGAAGGCGGTCAGCACGCCCAGTTCCAGCGCGTCGTCGGCGACCAGGTAGGCGCCCATCAGCACGATGCCGGTGAACCAGACGTTGGCGGTGGCGCGGGAGAGGCCGACGTACCGGGCGAGCTCCATGAAGCCCTCCGCGTTGGCCGCCGAGGCCTGCCGGTTGACCACCCCGAAGGCGGCGTCGTTGGCCTTCTCGCGGCGGAAGGCCTGCACCGGGCGGATGCCGTTCATGGTCTCGGTGAAGCGCACGATCATCGAGGCGGCGGCCGTCCGCGAGCGGCGGTAGACCCGGCGCGAGCGGGTGCGGAAGGAGTGGGCGACCAGGGCCAGCGGCAGGAAGGCCGCCAGCGAGGCCAGGCCCAGCCGCCAGTCCAGCACCACCAGCAGCACCGAGATGTAGCAGACCGACAGGAAGACCGTCAGCAGCTCCTGGAGGCCCTCGGAGAGCAGTTCGCGCAGCGCGTCGATGTCGCTGGTGGCCCGGGAGATGATCCGGCCCGAGGTGTAGCGCTCGTGGAAGTCCAGGCTGAGCCGCTGAGCGTGCCGGAAGATCCGGCCGCGCAGGTCCAGCAGGACGTCCTGGTTCACCCGGGCGCTGATCTTGATGAACACCCACTGCAGCAGCGGGCTGAGCAGGGCGCAGAAGAGGTAGCCGGCCACCACCGCGACCAGCGGGCCGGAGTCGTGCTCGCGCAGCGCCGGGATGCCGCGGTCCATCGCCACCGCGACCAGCAGCGGGCCGGACTGCAGGGCGGCCTGCTGGACCAGGATCACCACCATGGCGACGGTGATCCGGGCCCGGTGCGGGGCGAGCAGCGAGCGCAGCAGTGCCCGGGGCGCGCCGGGCGGGACGGGGATGTCCTCCTCGTCCGCCGGGGGCGCGGGCAGCTCCTCCTCGGCCGGGGCGGTCAGGTCGGCCTGGTCGCTCCGGTCGGCCGCGGCGGGCCCGGCGGGTTCGACGGTGGTGGTCATCGGGTGGAGCCCTCCTCAAGGACGAACGGGCCCTCGGGCACCGGGGCGGCCTCGCCCGACATCAGTTCGCGGTAGCGGGGGCAGTCCCGGAGCAGTTCCTGGTGGGTGCCGACGGCCTCGATCCGGCCGTCGGCGAGCACCGCGACCCGGTCGGCGAGCAGCACCGTGCTGGGGCGGTGGGCGACCACCAGGGCGGTGGTGGAGCCGAGCACCTCGCGCAGCGCCCGTTCGACCAGGGCCTCGGTGTGCACGTCGAGCGCGGAGAGCGGGTCGTCCAGCACCAGGAAGGGCGGGTCGCCGACCACGGCGCGGGCCAGCGCGAGGCGCTGGCGCTGGCCGCCGGACAGGCTCAGGCCCTGCTCGCCGACCTCGGTCCCCACTCCGGCCGGGAGCTTCTCGACGAAGCCGGCCTGGGCGGTGGCCAGGGCGGAGGCCAGCTGCCGGTCGTCCGCGCCGGGGGCGCCCATCAGGACGTTCTCCCGGACGGTGGCGGAGAACAGGGTGGGCTCCTCGAAGGCGACCGCGACGAGCTCGCGCAGTTCCTGCCGGGGCAGCTCGGCGATGTCCCGGCCGTCCAGGGTGATCCGGCCGCCGGTGGCCTCGTACAGCCGGGGGAGCAGGGCGGTGAGCGTGGTCTTGCCACTGCCGGTGGCGCCGACCAGGGCCATCGTCTCGCCGCTGCGGACGTGCAGGTCGATGCCGGCCAGCAGGTCGGGGGTGTCCTCGGGGGCGTCGGGGTAGCGGAAGCGGACGCCGGTGAAGCGGATGCCGTCCGGGGTGCCTGGGGTGCCCTGCGTGCCGGAGGCGGCGGTCGCGGTGGTCGGGTCGGCGGGATCGGGCTCGTCGATGACCTCGAAGAACCGGTCGGTGGCGGTGGCGGCCTCGTTGGCGTAGGCGAGCAGCCAGCCGAGCGACTCGACCGGCCAGCGCAGCGCGAGCGCGGTGGACAGGAAGGCGACCAGGGTGCCGGCGCTCAGCTCGTCGTGGGCGACCAGGTAGGCGCCGACGGCCAGGGCGCAGCCCAGGGCGATCTCCGGCAGGCCGACGATGACCGCCCACAGGTTGGCGAGCTGGTGCGCCTTGCTCAGCTCGGTGCGGCGCAGCCGGTGGGACTGGGCGCGGAAGTGCTCGGCCATCGCGCGGTGCCGGCCGAAGGCCTTGAGGATGCGGATGCCGAGCACCGACTCCTCGACCACGGTGGCGAGGTCGCCGTTCTGGTCCTGGGCGAGCCGGGCGGTGACGGAGTACTCGGACTCGAAGCGCCGGGTGAGCACCAGCAGCGGCGCGGCGGGCAGCAGGATGATCACGGCGAGCCGCCAGTCCTGGGCGAACATCAGCACCGTGCCGGCCAGGAAGGTCACCGAGTTGACGACCAGGAACACCAGCGGGAAGGCCAGGAAGAGCCGCATGGCGTTCATGTCGGTGGTGGCCCGGGAGAGCATCTGGCCGGAGCCCCAGCGGTCGTGGAAGGAGACCGGCAGCCGCTGGAGCTTGGCGTAGAGGTCGGCGCGCATGGCCGCCTCCAGCCGGCCCAGTGGGCGGGACAGCACCACCCGGCGGGTGTAGAACAGGGCGGCCTCGACCAGTCCGAGGAGCAGCAGCAGGCCGATCGGCGGCCACAGCGCGTCGAGGTCGTGCCGGGCGAGCGGGCCGTCGACGATCCGGCCGAGCACCACCGGGACGGCCAGGGTGCTCAGCATGGCGAGGGTGGCGGCCGACACCGAGACCAGGAGCCGGCCGCGGACGGCCCGGGCGTAGGGCCACAGGCGCAGCAGTGAGCGGACCGTGGAGCGGCGTCGCCCGGTCGTGCGGTCGGAGTCTTGTCGGTTCTCGGCCATCGCGGTGAGGGTAGGCAGAGTGCCCGTCATTTCTCATCCGGTTTTTCGCCCCTGTCGGTGACGGCCGCCGAGAACCGGCCACCCGAACGGGTGAGGCGAGGGCGTGCTGAGGGGCGTGCGGAGCCGTTCGTGCAGGGAGGAGTGCGCCGTGCGCCTCTTGCGGGCGCCTGCCGAACGGCCGATTACATCTCCTGACGGATGCTCATCGGCAAGCGAGTGACAGGAGTGTGTGGACATGACGGTCGACACCGAGCCCACCCCCGGCCCAGGATCGGCAACCGTGCAGGTCAGGGCCCAGCTCAGCCTCAGCACCACGGCCGCCCGCAACCTGGCGACGACCACCAAGTCGAAGCCGCAGATGCAGGAGATCACCTCCCGCTGGCTGCTCAGGGTGCTGCCGTGGGTGCAGGTCAGCGCGGGTACGTACCGGGTCAACCGTCGTCTCAGCTACGCCGCCGGGCGCGGCCGGGTGGGCTTCGCCAAGGCCGGTTCCACGGTGACGGTGATCGCGCCCTCGCTGGCCGAGCTGCCGGCGTTGCGCGGGTTCGAGGACCAGGAGGTGCTGGCCGAGCTGGCCCGCCGCTTCGTGCAGCGGGACTTCGCGCCGGGTGACGTCCTGGTGCGGGAGGGGGCGCCGATCGAGGAGGTGTTCCTGATCGCCCACGGCAAGGTCGACCGGATCGGCACCGGCAAGTACGGCGAGGAGACGGTGCTCGGCACCCTCGCGGACGGCGACCACGTCGGCGACGAGGTGATCACCGAGCCCGGCGGCAGCTGGCCGTACACGGTACGGGCGGGCACCGCCGGTGTCGCCATGGCACTGAACGCGGCCGGGCTGCAGGAGCTGGTCGACCGCTCCGCGCCGCTGCGCGAGCAGCTGTTGGGCTTCGCCGCCGACGCCGCCCAGGCGCAGAACGCCCACGGCGAGGCGGAGATCGACCTCTCGGCCGGTCACCAGGGCGAGTACGAGCTGCCCGGCGCCTTCGTGGACTACGAGTTGGAGCCGCGCGAGTACGAGTTGAGCGTCGCGCAGACCGTGCTCAAGGTGCACACCCGGGTCGCCGACCTCTACAGCAAGCCGATGAACCAGACCGAGGAACAGCTGCGGCTGACCATCGAGGCCCTGCGTGAGCGGCAGGAGTACGAGATGATCAACAACCCGGAGTTCGGCCTGCTCCACAACGCCGACTTCGACCAGCGGATCCAGACCCACTCGGGCGCGCCCACCCCGGACGACCTGGACGAGCTGCTCTCCATGCGGCGCGACACCGACTTCCTGTTCGCCCACCCGAAGGCGATCGCCGCCTTCGAGCGGGAGTGCACCAAGCGCGGCATCGATCCGGGCACGGTCGACGTCCTGGGCAAGCGGCGGCCGGTCTGGCGCGGGGTGCCGATCCTCACCTGCGACAAGATCCCGGTGGCGGCCAACCGGACCACCTCCTTCCTGGCGCTGCGCGTCGGCGAGGACGACCAGGGCGTGGTCGGCCTCACCCAGGTCGGCATCCCGGACGAGGTCGAGCCCGGCCTGAACGTCCGCTTCATGGGCATCAACGAGCAGGCGCTCTCCTCCTACCTGGTCAGCGCCTACTTCTCGGCGGCGGTGCTGGTGCCGGACGCGCTCGGCATCCTGGAGAACGTCGAGGTCAGTCGCCCCTTCAACTGACCCGGGCGTCGCGGGCGGGTGCGCGCAGCAGTTGCAGCGAGCGCCCGCCCAGCACCACCGCGCCCCGCGGCCGGGCCTCGCCGGTGCCCGCGGCGGCCGTGTCCAGCACCGTCTCGTAGGCGGCCTCCGGCTCCGCCCAGGGTTCGCCGGGCAAGGTGAACGCCACCGGTTCGGGGCCGGAGTTGAGCAGCAGCAGGAAGCTGTCGTCGGCCAGCGGGAGCCCGGTGTCGTCCCGTTCGGGCAGCGCGGCGCCGGAGAGCAGCATGCCGAGGCAGGCCGTGGGGCCGAACCAGTCGGCCTCGGTCATCTCCTTGCCCAGCGGGGTGAACCAGGCGAGGTCCGGCTGCCCGCCGGGGGTGGCGGCCCGGCCGGAGAAGAACGCCCGCCGGCGCAGCACCGGGTGGGCCCGGCGCAGCCGGACCAGCCGTCCGGTCAGTTCGCACAGCTCCTGCCAGCCGGGCTGCTCCAGCAGCGACCAGTCCAGCCAACTGACCTCGCCGTCCTGGCAGTAGGCGTTGTTGTTGCCGCCCTGGGTGCGGCCCAGCTCGTCCCCGGCGGTGATCATCGGGACGCCCGCGGAGAGCAGCAACGTGGCCGTCAGGTTGCGCAGTTGGCGCAGCCGCAGGGCGTTCACCTCCGGGTCGGTGGTCTCGCCCTCGGTGCCGTGGTTCCAGGAGCGGTTGTCGTCCGTGCCGTCCCGGTTGGCCTCGCCGTTGGCCTCGTTGTGCTTGCGGTCGTAGGAGACCAGGTCGCGCAGGGTGAAACCGTCGTGCGCCGTCACGTAGTTGACGGAGGCGTACGGGCGGCGACCGGCGCGCTGGTAGAGGTCGGAGGAGCCGGCCAGCCGGTAGCCGAGCTCGCGCACGTCCGGGCGGGCGCCGCGCCAGAAGTCCCGTACGGTGTCGCGGTAGCGGTCGTTCCACTCGGCCCACAGCGGGGGGAAGCCGCCGACCTGGTAGCCGCCCGGACCGACGTCCCACGGCTCGGCGATCAGCTTCACCCGGCTCAGCAGGGGGTCCTGGGCGATCGCGGCGAGGAAGGGGTGCTCCATGTCGACGCCGTCGCTCGCCCGGGCCAGGGCGGCCGCGAGGTCGAAGCGGAAGCCGTCCACGCCCATCTCGGAGACCCAGTAGCGCAGCGAGTCGGTGATCAGCCGGATCACCTGCGGGCGGCGGGTGTCCAGGGTGTTGCCGCAGCCGGTGTAGTCGGCGTAGCCGCGCGGGCGGTGCGGGGCCAGCCGGTAGTAGCCGGCGTTGTCGATGCCGCGCAGGGAGAGTGCGGGCCCCAGCTCGGCGCCCTCGGCGGTGTGGTTGAACACCACGTCCAGGATCACCTCGATCCCGGCGGCGTGCAGGGCGCGGACCATCCGCTTGAACTCGCCGACCTGGCCGCCCCGGGAGCCCGAGGCGGAGTAGCCGGCGTGCGGGGCGAAGTAGCCGACGGTGTTGTAGCCCCAGTAGTTGACCAGGCCGCGGGACTGGAGGTGGTCCTCGCTGGCGTACTGGTGCACCGGCAGCAGCTCGACGGCCGTCACCCCGAGGCGGGTGAGGTGGGCGAGCGCGGCCGGGTGGGCCAGTCCGGCGTAGGTGCCGCGCAGGTGCGGGGGGATGTCGGGGTGGCGCATGGTGAAGCCGCGGACGTGCAGCTCGTAGAGGACGGTCTCGGCCCAGGGGGTCTTCGGGCGGTGGTCGTCGTACCAGTCGTCGTCGTCGTGGACGACCACGGATCTGGGCACGTACGGGGCGGAGTCGCGGTTGTCCCTGACGGTGTCGGCGACGTCGGCCTCCGGCCAGTTGCGGACGGCGGAGCACGCGGCGTCGTGGGAGGTGTAGCAGCCGTCGACGGCGCGGGCGTACGGGTCGAGCAGCAGCTTCGCGGGGTTCCAGCGGGCGCCCGTCCACGGGTCCCAGC
Organism: Kitasatospora sp. NPDC059827; assembly: GCF_042731675.1. Classification (NCBI taxonomy): domain Bacteria; kingdom Bacillati; phylum Actinomycetota; class Actinomycetes; order Kitasatosporales; family Streptomycetaceae; genus Kitasatospora; species Kitasatospora sp. NPDC059827. The sequence goes on from NZ_JBHWIV010000006.1 coordinate 128,733, forward strand.
GGCCGTGCACCCGGAAGCCGTAGCGGGTGCCGGGGCGGACGCCGGGGAGGAAGGCGTGCCAGACCTGGAGGTCCTGCTCGGTGAGGCGGTGGCGGTGCTCCCGGCCGTCCTCGTCGAACAGGCACAGGTCGACGGCCTCGGCACCGGCCGCCCAGAGGGCGAAGTTGGTGCCGGGGCCGCCCGGCCGGTCCGTCCGGAAGCGGGCGCCCAGGGGCTGCCAGCTGCCCGGCCGTACCCCGGCCTCCTCGGCTTCCAGGTCCTGGCCTGAGGTCATGGTCGTGCCCTCCCTGAACGGGGGGTCCCGGGCCCCGTTCACCTTCTCTTTCCCGTTTACGCCCCTCTCCGCACCCACCCCCTCCACCGTCCCCTCCCGCGGCGCGTCCCGCTCGCCCCGGTCGGGGGTGGGGGTGGTTGGTGGGGATGGGGTGGTGCGGGTGGTGGGCGCGTGTCCCGGGGTGGTTCGGGGTCGTTGTTCCCGGAGTCCGGTGTTCCAGGCGTCGGACCCGAGCAGTGGGAGGCCCCGGGATGCGGCGCCGAGGTGGGGTGTGGGCGCGCCGGGTGGCGGCGGCGGTGTGCTGTCTGGCCGTGGTCAGTGGCTGCGGCGGGTCGGCCGGGGCGCCGGCGGGGGACGCGGTGGGGGCCGGGGCGCCCACGCCTCCGCCGCCGTCGCGGGCGGTGCTGGCGGCGGTGCCCGCGGACGGGGCGCAGGACGTGCCGCCGGAGGGGCCGGTGCGGGTGGGCGTGACGCAGGGGCGGCTGGTGTCGGTGCGGCTGGCCGACGCGAAGGGGGTCGAGCTGCCGGGGGCGATCGGCGCGGACGGTGCCAGCTGGGCGCCGGAGGGGGCGCTGCCGCTGGGGACGGCCTTCACCCTGGACGCGGTCGCGGAGGACGACCAGGGCCAGCGGGCGGCCCAGCACTCGGAGTTCTCCACGGCGGCCCGGGCGCACACCTTCGTGGCGTTCTTCACGCCGGAGGACGGGTCCACGGTCGGGGTCGGGATGCCGGTCTCGCTGCGGTTCAGCAGGCCGATCGCCGACCGGGCGGCGGTGGAGCGGGCCGTGCAGGTCACCGCGGACCCGCCGGTGCCGGTGGCGGCGCACTGGTTCGGCAACCAGCGCCTGGACGTCCGCCCGCAGCAGTACTGGGCGGCCGGCACCAAGGTGACGGTGGCGCTGCGGCTCAAGGACGTGCAGGGGGCGCCGGGGGCGTTCGGCAGCCAGAACCGGGACCTGCGCTTCACGGTGGGCCGGGCCCAGGTGTCCACGGTGGACCTGGACGCGCACACCCTGACGGTCCGGGCTGGGGCGGGCGGCAAGGTGGTGCGGGTGCTCAAGGTCTCCGGGGGCAGCCCCGAGCACTCCACCTACCGGGGGGTGATGGTGGTGTCGGAGAAGTACAAGCTGACCCGGATGAACTCGCAGACCGTCGGGATGGGCGACGAGTACGACATCAAGGACGTCCCGCACGCGATGCGGCTGACCACCTCCGGCACCTTCCTGCACGGCAACTACTGGGCGGACCAAGGGGTGTTCGGCACCGCGAACACCAGCCACGGCTGCATCGGGCTGGCGGACGTCAAGGGGGGCTCCGGCAAGGACACCCCGGCGGGGTGGCTGTTCGAGCACACCGTCCCGGGCGACGTGATCGAGGTGCGGGCCTCGGCCGGGGACTTCGTGCCGCCGTCGAACGGGCTGAACGGCTGGAACGTGCCGTGGGACCAGTGGGTGGCGGGCAGCGCGCTGCGGTAGCCACCTCCCCGGGATCCGCTCCGACCGCACGGTTATCCTGCTCCGACGCGTCGGGCCCGATGCGAAAGATCGGGACCCGGTGCAACTCTTCCGGGCGCCCATCGCGTCAAGTGAGTGAATACCTGGAGGGGAGATTCCGTGAAGACGGGGAACACGGCCGGCGCTGCGATACGCACCGGTGGGCGCTACCGGCGCAGGGGCGCGATGGCACTGGTCATGGGGAGCGTGCTGCTGCTCACCGCGGCGTGCAACGACGACAAGGGCGCCACCTCGGGTGACGCGACGGCGGCGGCCCCGGCGGACGCCGGCGGGACGGCCGCCCCCGGCGGCGGCGGTGCGGCCACGCCGAAGACCTCGGCGGCGGTGCTCTCGGTGTCGGCGAAGGACGGTGCCGAGGACGTCGCGCCGAACGCGCTCCAGGTCTCGGTCTCCAACGGCAAGTTGACCGCGGTCGAGGTGACCGACAAGAACGGCAAGCCGGTCGAGGGCGCGATCGCCCCGGACGGCGCCGGCTGGAAGCCCGCGGCGGCGCTCGCCGTCGGCATGGCGTACAAGGTGAACGCGCAGGCGAAGGACGACGCCGGGCTGGTGGCCGCGTCGACGACCTCGTTCACCACGCTGACGCCGGAGAAGAAGGCCTCCGTCAACGACAACATCGCCGACGGCGGCACCTACGGCGTCGGCATGATCGTCTCGGTGAGCTTCAACAAGGACGTCAAGAACAAGGACGCCGTCCTGAACGGCATCACCTTCGAGGCCAGCGACGGCACCAAGGTCAAGGGCCACTGGTTCGACAGTCGCCGGGTGGACTTCCGCCCGGAGGACTACTGGAAGCCGGGCACCAAGGTGACCATCAAGTACCGGTTGAAGAGCGTCGAGGTGGCGCCGGGCGTCTACGGCGACGTGGACAAGGACGAGCCGTTCATCATCGGCCGCTCGATGGTCTCCACCGCCGACGCCAAGTCCCACAAGATGACGGTCGAGCGGGACGGCAAGAGCACCACCCTGCCGGTCACCATGGGCGCGGACGCGACGCCGTCCTGGAGCGGGACCATGGTGGTGATGGCCAAGGAGGGCATCACCCACATGGACTCGCGCACCGTCGGCCTGGGCGGCGAGTACGACATCAAGGACGTGCCGCACGCGATCCGGCTGACCACCTCCGGCACCTTCGTGCACGGCAACTACTGGTACAAGGGCATGCCGTTCGGCAACCTCAACGGCAGCCACGGCTGCATCTCGATGCAGGACGTGCAGGGCGGCAGCGACTCCTCGGTGGCCGGCAAGTTCTACAACGACTCGATGGTCGGCGACGTGGTGAAGGTCGTGAACAGCAAGGAGAAGACCGTCTCGCCCTCCAACGGGCTGGGCGGCTGGAACATCGCCTGGGCCAACTGGTAGGCCCGGTCGGATTTCTGTACGAGCGGCCCGGACTCACCCGTTGGGGTGGTCGGGCCGCTCGGTTTTCGGGGCAGAAAGCCCCTCGAACGGCGCAACCTTTCCGGTGGCCCGGCACATCTATGGGGCGGGTCCGTCGTGACCGCGGGGAGCAAGGGAGGGAATCGGCGATGAGGTCGATACGCAGAGTGGTGGCCGTCGGTTTGGTCGGCGGGGCGATGACGTTGACCGCGGCCTGTGGCGGCGGCAACGGGGGCGGCAGCGGGAGCGGCGCCGCCAAGGCCGATCTGGGGGCCGGTGCCGGGGCCTCGGCGTCCGCCTCGGCGCCCGGCAGTTCGGCGCCGAAGGTGTCCACGGCCGCGGTGAGCATCGAGCCGAAGAACGGCGCGGTGGACGTGGCGCCGGGCACGCTCAAGATCGGTGCGACGGGCGGCAAGCTGACCACCGTCAAGGTGAGCGACAAGGCCGGCAAGGAGGTCCCCGGCACGATCGCCGCGGACGGTGCCAGCTGGACCCCGTCCGCCGGGCTCTCGGTGGGCACCGCCTACCAGGTCAGCGCGATGGCGGCGGACGCCAACGGCGCGGTCGCCGAGGCGGACAGCAGCTTCACCACGCTGACCCCGGCGGCGCTCGCCAAGGCCTCCGACAACGTGGACGACAACGCGATGTACGGCGTCGGCATGATCGTCTCGGTCGACTTCAGCAAGGACGTCAAGAACAAGGACGCCGTCCTGAACGGCATCACCTTCGAGGCCAGCGACGGCACCAAGGTCAAGGGCCACTGGTTCGACGACCGCAGGGTGGACTTCCGCCCGGAGGAGTACTGGAAGCCGGGCACCAAGGTGACGGTGCACTACCGCCTCAAGAGCGTGGAGATCGCCCCCGGGGTGTACGGCAGCGACCGGGACGAGCCCTTCACGATCGGGCGATCCCAGGTCTCGACGGTTGACGCCGCCGCGCACACGATGACGGTGGTCCGGGACGGCCAGTCGAACTCCATCGACATCACCTCCGGCTCGGACGAACACCCCACCTGGAACGGCACGATGGTGGTCATGTCCAAGGAGGGCACGGTGCGGATGCAGTCCAGCACCCTGCCCGGGATGACCGGCGCGTCCTACGACCTCCAGGTGCCGCACTCGATGCGGCTGACCACCAGCGGGACGTACGTGCACGGCAACTACTGGAGCGGCTCCGCCTTCGGCGAGGACAACGTCAGCCACGGCTGCGTGGGCCTGCGCGACGTCAAGGGCGGCGGGGACTCCACCTCGATGGGCAAGTTCTACGCGGACACGCTGGTCGGGGACGTCGTCACCGTGAAGAACTCCATCAAGAAGGAGACGCTCGACCCGGCGAACGGGCTGAGCGGCTGGAACCTGCCGTGGAGCAAGTGGTAACCAGCAGGTCGCTGCGGTGAGACGTCAACCCGGGCTTGACTTCGGTCGGCCCGGGTCGACGCTTTTCCGGGGCCGGGTTGCTGGAGGCATATGCCGACTCGGGCGAGATCGTTTGCTCATTGTCCGTACGCGGCCGCTTGCGTTCCGCAATGATGGACGGCATGGCGGGTTGGGGCGAAGCAGATCAGTCATCGGTTCCCGTGGCCGGCAGGGTCGCGGAGGCGTCGTGGATCGACGTCCAGGGTGCGCTCTCGGCGCTGGAACGGCTCAGCTCCGAGGAGCTGCAGGAGATGTACTCCGGCAGACTGTGCGACCAGTCCGCGCCCAACGAGGTGCGGCTGCCGTCCCGGCCGGAGTCGGGCCCGGTGGCCCGTCGGCTGGTCCTGAACGTCCTGGAGTCCTGGGAGCTCCACCAGCACCTGGAGGCCGGTGAGTTGCTCACCAGCGAGCTGGTGGCCAACGCGGTGCGGCACGCCGCCGGGCGCACCATCGGGCTGCACGTCAGCCGCAAGCCCGGGTGGCTGCGGATCGAGGTCCGGGATTCGTCGAGGTCGCTGCCCTGCATGATCCTCGCCGAGCCCCGGCCGGTGAACGAGCGCGGGCGCGGCTTGAAGATCGTCGACGACCTGGCGGACCGGTGGGGTGCGGACCTGCTGCCGCGGGGCAAGGGCGTGTGGTTCGAGTTGAAGGTCCGCGAGCGGGGCTGAGGGGCGGGCTTCCGGGGCCGGGCGTCAGGGTCCGGATACGCGCAGGGCCCCCGGATTCGCCGTGGTCGGCGGTGGGGGCCCCTGCAAGTCATCGCGCGGCCAAGGGGGTGCGTGTCGCGCGATGGGCGTCGGCAGTGCCAGGTCGGGCCCGCCGAAGTTCTCGATGTCCTGACTATCGCACGGATCTCAGCATGTGGGCAAACCGGGCGTCTTGGATTGCAAGGTTTGTAACCTACTTCACCTTGGGATTTTGCATAGGTTCACGCCCCGGCCTGTGAATATTCACGATCGTGCTGATGTGATCACCGCTCGGCGGGCGCGTGCGGCATGCGCGCGGACGGCGGCCGGGGAGAGGTGCCGGTGCGGCGGCGCGGCCGCGGGGGTGCCCCGGCAGGTGCGGCAGAGGCCGCCGAGGAGGGCGTGCGGGCGGCACGGGGTGCGGCAGTCGGTGCACTCGGCGATGCGGGTGGCCTGCTGTTGGGGGAGTGGGCGTTCCGGGGGCAGCTTGTCGAGCAGGCGGCGGCGGGTGAAGGCCGCCGGGCTGTGGATGCCGTCCGGCGGGAGGCCTGCGGTGAGGGCGGCCGTGAAGAGGGCGGGCGTGGCGCCCCGGGCGAACCACTCGGCGGCGAGCGGTTCGAGGGCCGCGCAGTCGGCGGCGGAGAGCGGGAGGCGGGCGTCCGTGAGGCCGAGGCCGGCGAGGGCGGCGTAAGCGGGGGAGACGACGGTGCGTCGCTCTTCCGGGGGATCGGGCGCCGAATCCGTTGACGCCTCCGGGGCCTGGAGTTCCTCCCCGGTGGAGATGAAGTGGTTCCACCAGGCATCGGAGCGGGGCGTCCGGGAGAAGTAGGTGCGGAACACCCACTGCGGACGGTCGGCGTTCACGCGCTCGCGGACGCGACGCAGGTGACCTGCGGTGGAGAGGTTGCTGAGGGCGGTGCGGACGGCCATCTGCCCGAAGAGGGGGTTGATGGCGGCGAGGGTCTTGACGTCCATCGCGGCACCGTCGGGGAGGTGGCTGATCAGGCTGGCGAGGTACGCCTCGCGGGCCGGAAGGTGGCCGAAGTCGTCGGCGGCCCGGGGGAGTTCCCCCGGCGCGGACTGCTTGCCGTACCCGGGGGAGGCCATGGCGGTAGAGTTGTGGGTAGCCACAGATCGAGTCCTAGTCAGTCGATCGAGGTGGTCAGACCCCCGTTCGGTGTTGGTAGCACCGGTCGGGGGTTGTTCTCGTTATGGGCACGCTACACGGCGCGACGGGTGGTGGTGAAGTCGTGACGATAAGTCATATCTGCTGCGTGCGGGGGTGGTTGGAAGGTGGTTGCCCACCCATTCGACTAAAGGGTCACTCGGCGTCGGTGGCTTGAGCTTCGGTGGCGAAGGTGACGAATGCGGACCACGCCTCGGGGGAGAAGGTGAGGGTCGGGCCGGCCTTGTCCTTGGAGTCCCGGACGTGGATGGCGGAGGGGCAGGAGGCGACTTCAACACAGGCGCCGCCCTGATCGTTGCTGTAGCTGGACTTGAACCACTCGGGTTGGTCGCTCAAAGCTCCTCCGCTACCTGTCTGACGAACTCCATTGAGCCGTCGGCACTCAAGGCTTGCTGGCTGATCATGCCATGGCGGCGAGTCAGGACGCTCACCTTGTCGGGATCGGCGTACAGCACCCCCGTTTCCTGTCCTTCGATGTAGGCGAAGTGATCGTGCTCGGGAGACTCCAGCAGGATCAGGGAGCCGCCGAGGCCTTGGTAGGCGCCGCGTCCGACCGGTAGCACCTGCACTGATACGTTTCGCAACTTGCCGAGCTCCAACAGGTGGTGGAGTTGGTGCTTCATGCAGGATCGCCCCCCGACCATGGATCGCAGCGCGGCTTCGTAGATGACGAAGCTGAACATCACAGTCAGGGAGCGGTGCAGCCTCTCCTGGCGTTGAAGTCGTGCAGCCACTCGGGCATCCACCGTCTCGTCGTCCAGCGGTGGGCAACTGTGGCTCAGCAGCTCGCGGGCGTACTCCTCGGTCTGGAGCAATCCCGGGATGAGCAGTCCTTCGTACCACTGGATCGCGATCGCTCGGCTTTCGGCATCCGTGTACCCCTGCGAGTAAGTGGGGAACTTCTCCGGCTTCAAGAAGTCCGTTGCCCCCAGCAGCATCCCCCGCGCATTGCACAACTCATCTGCCACGGTGAGAAGTTTGAGCGAGGGCTTCCGCCTCCCCGCCTCCATCGACCGCACGCTCTCGTAGTCGTAGCTCGACGCCAGGCACAACTGCTCGCGGGTGACCCCGGCTTGCTCCCGCCACCGCTTGATCTGATCGCCGCAGTACTTCCAGGCCATCGGGTTCTGCTTCGGCGTGGTCATCCCGAGCCCCCTCATCGTCCCTGGTCACCCAGCGGTCGACTTTCACGCTGTACCAACGGTGTGACTACTGAGGGTATGCCCGGCTCCCGACTCTTGAGGGGTGAAGTGGCCGAACTCAGCTCTTGCGAGTGACGCCCGGCAATCCATCCCCCCAAGGATTCTGATGATCACTCAGCCTGGTGACGCCGTCGAGTGGACGCTCCCCCGCCACCCCCGCAGTGCGAGCCGTGCCCGGATCCGGCTCCTTCGGCAGGCCTTCGAGTGGGAGATCGACGTCGAGTCCGCCGAGACCGCCCTGCTCCTCCTCAGCGAGCTCGTCACCAACGCCTGCCACCACGCCCGCGGCCCGCGCGACCGCCTGATCGGTGTCCGCCTGGCCCTGGTCACCCCCACCCTCCTCCGCATCGAGGTCTCCGACGCGAGCCCCAACCTCCCCGTGCCCCGGCACGCGGCTCCCGACGAGGAGTCCGGCCGGGGCCTCGAACTCGTCGCCGCCCTCGCCACCTCCTGGGGCGCCGAGCTGCGCGGCGAGCGCCACATCGGCAAAACCGTCTGGTTCGAACTCGCCCTTCCCTCGCCCGCCGGCCCTGCCTCGGGCGATCTCGTCGCATCGCGGTGAGCGGGCCGACGCCTGTGGGAAATGGTGCCGCGCTCAACGACGTTCTCCGGCGGCTCGGGCCGGATGAGGACTTCGCGGCGGACGTGGCGTCCACCCGCGCCCTGCACAGGAAGTCGGAGGGGCCGACTTCCTGTGCAGGCCCCAACAGTGTTGGCGCCCATGCGGCGCCGAAAGATATTAATTCGTGATAACCGTCCGGTGCTTCCAGGGTAGCGCGTAAAAATCCTCACGCCTTTTCGCTCGGGACGTATGAATAGCGTCAACAGTGCCGCTGCAGCGGGATTTCCGGCCCTACCATCCAGCTTTACCGAGAAGAAGGATGGAATTGACGTGCAATCCCTGTCCCGCCTGAAACGAGCCCTGGCCTGTGGGCTCGCCGCAGTCGCCGTGTCCGGCGGCCTCGCCGTTCAGGCCCCGACGGCGTCGGCGGCGCCCCCCGTGGACACCACCTGCGGCACCCCGGCCGCCGTGGGCGGCGGCAACTGCATGACCGCGCTGATCAATTCGGCCTTCGACATGATCAAGGGCATGCGCGCCGCCGCGAACAACAACAAGCTGGACAACGCGGAGTTCACCCAGAACACCGCGTCCAAGCTGAGCCAGAAGTTCCCGGGGTTCAACGTCCTGGTGTACAAGACGGTGGGCACCGACCTGTACGACACCGAATGGTTCAAGGGCGAGTACAAGGCCGACATGCGCGGGGTGCTGCTCGACACCACGTACAAGCTCAACCATTTCCTGGACAAGGACAAGAAGGATCCCTCCGGCTACGACGTGTTCCGGATCTGGGTCTTCCAGGGGGACTCGACCTTCCGCAACCGCACCGACGGCGGCTTCATGAACTGGGCGTTCGTCGGCCAGGACGGCGACAGCGTCAAGAAGGAGTCGTGGACCTGCCGGTCGGGCACCGCGCGGCCGTACAAGTGCGACGGCGACGTCCGCAGCATCCACTTCCCCGGGCGCTCGGGCTACGGCACCAGGACCGGCAGCCTGACCCCCGACGTCAGCCGCGACCACCACGCGTGCCTGGACGTCAGCGGCAACGGCACCGCGAACGGCACCCCCGTGCAGATGTGGGAGTGCAACGGCGGCGACGCGCAGCGCTGGACCTACAACGGGTACCGCCTCCAGGCGGCCAACGGCAAGTGCCTGGACCTGCCGGGCAACAACACCGCGAACGGGAACAAGCTCCAGGTCTGGGACTGCCTGGACAACCCCGGGCAGCGCTGGAACATGTCGGCCAGTGGCGGCTTCCGGCACCTGGTGGACCAGGAGGACCGGTCCAAGGACGTCTGCATCGACGACTTCAACTCGCAGACCGGCAACGGCAGCCCGGTGGTGGCCTGGGGCTGCGGCTCCGAGGACAAGCGGGACGCGCCCAACCAGAACTGGGCCTGGGGCGGCACCCCGCCGACCACCACCCCGACCACGCCCACCAACGGCGCCGACGTGATCCTCAAGCTCGACAACGGGCTGGGCGCCGTCCCGGTCGGCGGTTCGGCCGGCGCGTCGGTCGTCCCGGGCATCCGGGGTGGCAACGAGTCCAAGTGGAAGATCACCTCGGTGGGCGGCGGCCGCTACCGGATCACCAGCTCGTACGGGCTGGAGCTCACCGAGAACAGCAACTACATGGCCGAGCTCCAGCCGTGGAGCAACGCCGACCGGCAGAAGTGGCAGCTCGTCCCGGTCGGCAACGGCAAGTACCAGATCCGGATCTCCGAGGACGACTGCCTCGCCCACGACGCCGACTTCAAGCAGCTCGGTGTGTGGACGTGCAAGTCGGGCTGGCAGCAGGAGTGGGTGCTGGAGGGCTACTCCGGCGGCGGGACCACGCCGACCAAGCCCGACCCCGGCACCGGCGGTGGTGGCACGGGCGGTGGTGGCACGGGCGGTGGTGGCACTGGCGGTGGCGGTGGCGGTGGCGGTGGAGCCAGCGTCCCGACCGAGCGGCCGCTGTTCCTCAAGCTCGCCAACGGGCTGGGCGCGTCGGCGCCCACCGAGACCGCCAGCTGGGGTTCGCCGATCGTGGCCGGGGTCCTGGGGTACAAGGGCTCCAAGTGGACGATCAAGCCGCTGGGCGGGGACCGCTACCGGATCGTCAACGACCTCGGGTACAACCTCACCGAGAACCCCGACACCTACGTCGCCGAGCAGCAGGCGTGGGGTGACACCTCCAACCAGAAGTGGCAGTTCAAGAGCCTCGGCGGGGGGAAGTACCGGATCCAGATCGACGACGACAACTGCCTCGCCCACGACGCCGACTTCAAGCAGCTCGGCGTGTGGACCTGCAAGTCGGGCTGGCAGCAGGAGTGGACCTTCCAGCTCCTCTGACCGCTCGCCGCTGCCGCACGGGAAGTCGGACCGGCCGACTTCCCGTGCGGCACCGTTTCGGCCCCGCTAGCATCGGGGGCGTGAACCCGTACTGGCGCGTCGCGCTGCCACCCCTCCGCGCCTGATCGGGCGCCCGCTCCGGTGGCTTGATCCCCGCAGCCCCGCCCAGGGGCTCAGCGGCGTGCGCCCGTTCTCGGAACCAGTCCCCTCGACGGTCCTCGACGACGGAAGTTCACGACTGTGCCGAATCGTTTCTCCACGCCTACGTCCACGCCTACGTCCACGCCCGCGCCTGCGCGCGCCCGCCTGACCCCCACCCCCCGCCGTACCCGCCCGATCGACGGGCCGGTGCCGATCCTCGTCACCGCACTGCTGTGGGGCACCACCGGGACGGCCAGTTCGCTGGCGCCGGGCGGCGCCCCGGCCATCGGCATCGGCGCGGCCGCGCTGGTGCTCGGCGGGCTGCTGCTGTTCCTCACCGACCGCACCGCCTGGTCGCTGCCCCGCAGGTGCGGTACGCGGGAACGGTGGCTGCTGGCGGCCGGGGCCGTCGCCGTGGCGGGGTACCCGCTGACCTTCTACCCGGCCGTACCCCGCGCCGGGGTCGCGGTGGCGACGGTGATCGCGCTCGGCAGCGCGCCGGTCTTCACCGGACTGCTGGCATGGCTCACCCGGCAGGGGCGGCCCGGCGGGCGCTGGGCCGGGGCCACGGCGCTGGCCGTGCTCGGCTGCGCGGTGCTCGTGCTCGGGCCCGAACTCGCCGGTGGCGGGCGGGCGGTGGACCTCCTCGGGGTGCTGCTGGCGACGCTCTCCGGACTCTCGTTCGCGGTGTACTCGCTGATCGCCGGGCGGCTGATCGGGGGCGGCCGGCCGGCCGCCGGGGTGATGGGGGCGATGTTCGGCGGGGCGGCGGTGCTGGTGCTCCCGGTGCTGCTGCTCGGCGACCTCCACTGGCTGGCCTCGGCGCGCGGCGCGGGCGTCGTGCTGCACCTCGGAGTGGTCACCACCTTCCTGGCGTACCGGCTCTACGGCCACGGCCTGCGGCACACCCCGGCCCAGACCGCCACCACCCTGACCCTCGCCGAACCCGCCGTCGCCGCCGTCCTCGGCGTCGCGGCCCTGGGCGAGCGCCTCCCGGCAGCCTCCTGGTGCGGCCTCGCCGTCCTCGCCTCCGGCCTCGCCTTCCTCGCCCTCCCCGAGCGGCGCTAGACGCCCCGCTGCACGGGAAGTCGGCCCGGCCGACTTCCCGTGCAGCGGGTGAACCGGGCCGGGCCCGCCGTCAGTCGATGCGCACGCTGGCACCGAACTCCTGCGTCGTGTGGCCCCCGGGAGGAACGACCGCGATGACCCTTCCGGTGCAGTTCGCGCCGTCGTACACGCGGGCGGACCCGTCGGTCCTGTTCTCCAGGATGAGCGGAACGATCGGCGCGTTGTAGCAGCCGCTCGGGTTCTTGATGACCTCGCCGGGGGCGAGGATGAGCTCGCCGCGGGCGGCGAAGGCGGTGTTGGGCAGGGTGAGGGCCATGACCCCTGCGGTGGCGAGGGCCCCGAGCACGGTCGCGAGACGTCGCACGATGACTCCTGGGGAGCGGGTGATCGGGGCCGGGGCGCCCCAGGCCCAAACTCCCCACCCGCCGGAGCGGGCGCAATTCCCGCGTGTCGCCCGAGTGACTCGCATGCGTAGGCCGGCACGGGAAGTCGGCCCGGCCGACTTCCCCTGCGGCGGGGGCTGGTTGACTGGCGCCGTGAACGCTGTGACCGAGGTGCTGGTCCCTGGAAGCGGGGGCGACCCGTTGGTGGCGGGCGAGCCGTTGCTGGGGTGTGCCGGGTTCTGGTGGTGCCACCTGGTCGGGCTGGGATGGCCCGGGCCCGGGGAGGGGTGGCCGGAGCCCGAGTGGTTCGGGGCGGACGGTGCCGATGCCGACGCGATGTCCGAGCGGCTGTACGACGCCGGGGCGTGGCCGGTGTTCCGGATCCCGTTCGACGGCGGGCGGGCGGTGGCGGTGGTCTACCGCAATCTGGACGGCGATGCCGGGATCGACTACCTGCTGATCGGCCCCGGGTCGTCCCGGCCGGAGCTGCTCGTTCAGGACGACGGGCACCGCACCGGGGCGGGGCTTGGCTGGCCGGAGCTGGAGCGCATCGCCGACGCGCCCGACCGGGCAGCCGACGGCGTGCACCACCCCGCCGAGCGGCTACTCCTGCTGCTGCCCGCACTGGACGGCTCGGAGTCGGCGGCCGGGGCGGTGGACCGGGTGGCACGGGCGCTGGTGGAGGTCGGGGCTCCGGCGGGCACCGCCCGTGCGACGGCGGCGCGGCTGCTGGAGCGGCGGGGGAGCGGGGTGGGCTGCCAGGTGGCGGGGGAGTCGCCGCTCAGTGGTGGGTAGGGTGGGGTGATCGAGTGATCCGCGCGGGGGCAAGTGGGTTGCCGTACAAGGATCCTGGCGTCCCCGTCCGCTGACGAAGGGGCCTGAGGCCATGTCCGATTCCGTCACACCCGGCCCGCTCGACCTACTGGCCCGTTACCGGCGGGCGATGCTCGACCTGGATGCGGACGCGTTGGCCGGGCTGTACGCCGAGGACGGGGTGCACGAGTTCCCGTTCCTGTTCCCGGGGATGCCCGCGCGCTACCGGGGGCGGGAGGAGGTCCGGGCCGGGTACCGGGCCGCGTGGGGTGCGAGCGAGGCCCGGCCGCGGGAGGTTCGGGAGGTGGCCGTCCATCCGGGGGCGGATCCCGAGGTGCTCACCGTCGAGCAGTTGGTGATCGGCACGGTCGCCTCCACCGGCGCGGAGTTCGCCCTGCCGGGGCTGCTGGTGCTGCGCGCCCGGGGCGGGCTGCTGGTGCACGTCCGGGACTACATGGACGGCCTCGGCGTCGCCCACGCGATGGGACGCCTCGGTGCGGTCGCCGCCCGGTTGGAAGCCGGGAGCTAGATGCCGAAGTGGGTGGCGATGCCGTCGAGGACGCAGTCGAGGCCGGTCTCGAAGTGCCAGGCGGGGTCGTCCTTGCGGGTGGCCCGCTGGAGGTACTGCTGGTAGGCGGGGTAGCGGCCGGTGCCCATCAGGTAGGTCATCCGGGGGGCCAGGCCGGCGCGGGTCTCGTCGCCGTCGGACCAGTTGTGGTCGCGGCGCAGGGCGGCCAGGGCGACCTCGGAGGCGACCGAGCCGTGGACGTAGCCGGCCACCGTGCGGAAGATCGCCATGGTGGTGTCGGCGTCCAGGCCGTGCTCGGCGAGGGCGGCGAAGGACCGCTCGGGGACGGCGAGCTGGTGGGGGGTGAGGGAGAACGGGGTGGCCGCCCGGACCATCCAGGGGTGGGCGAGGTTCATCGCGCGCAGGTGGACGGCGAGTGAGCGCATGGCCGCGCGCCAGCCGTCGGCGGGGGCGTCCAGGGGGAGTTGGCCGTAGACGAAGTCGGCCATCAGCTCGATGAGTTCGTCCTTGCCGGAGACGTACCGGTAGGCGGCCATCGGGGCCACGCCGAGCGCGGTGGCGAGCCGGCGCATGGTGACGGCGTCCAGGCCCTCGGCGTCGGCGATGGCGACCGCGGCCTCGGCGATCCGGTGCGGGGTCAGGGTGGTGCGCGGTGCGGGGGCCGGGCGGTCGAGCCGCTCCCAGAGGGAGGGCTGCGGCTTGTCCTGGTCGTCGTCCCCGCTGGGGGCCTGCTGAGCGGGCATGGGGGGCGGGCTCCTTCCGGTGGGAGGGTCCACCGTATCACTCGCGTGTACACCGTATCCGTCTAGTAGACGCCGTACGCATCAGTGTGTACGTTGTATCCATCGCCGATACGGCGTACACATCATCTTGGAGGGGGACCCCCATGTCCACGGAGCAGAACCTCAAGGTCGCGGTCGTGCTCGGCAGCACCCGCGACGGCCGCTTCGGCCCGGTCGTCGCCGACTGGCTGCTCGGCCACCTCGACGCCCGCGGCGGCATGACCGCCGACCTGATCGACCTGGCGGCCACTCCGCTGCCCACCGTGATGCCGTCCTGGGGTGCGGAACTGCCGGAGCAGGAACGTGAGTTGCTCGCCGCGGTGTCGCCCCGGCTGGCGGCCGCCGACGCCTTCGTGTTCGTCACGCCGGAGTACAACCACAGCTTCCCCGCGCCGTTGAAGAACGCCATCGACTGGCACAACCAGCAGTGGCACGGCAAGCCGATCGGCTTCGTCTCGTACGGCGGACTCTCCGGCGGCCTCCGGGCGGTCGAGCAACTGCGCGTGGTGATGGCCGAGTTGAACTCCGTCACGATCCGCAACACGGTCAGCTTCCACGGCGCCGCCCAGGCCTTCGACGCCGAAGGGAAGCCGAAGGACCCGGCCGCCGATGCCGCCGCCAAGACCCTGCTCGACCAACTGGACTGGTGGGCGCAGGCGTTGCGGGATGCCCGGCAGGCCCGGCCGTTCACCGCCTGAACCGGACGGGACAGGGGGAACCGCCATGACCACGGAACCGACCGACGACCGCCCCAAGCCGCCGCTGCTCGGCGTGCTCGGGCTGATGCTCGGCATCTTCCTCTCGGCCCTCGACGGGCAGATCATCGGCACCGCGCTGCCCACCATCGTCGGCGACCTCGGCGGACTGGAGCACCTCTCCTGGGCGGTCACCGCCTACCTGCTCACCTCCGCCGCCGCCACCCCGCTGTGGGGCCGGCTCGGCGACCTGTACGGGCGCAAGGGCGCCTACCAGTGGGCGGTGGCGGTCTTCCTGCTCGGCTCGGCACTGTCCGGACTCGCCCAGGACATGGGCGAGTTGATCGCCTTCCGGGCGCTCCAGGGGGTCGGCGCGGGCGGGCTGATGGTCGGCGCGCTCTCGGTGATCGGGGTGCTGGTGCCCGCCACCGACCGGGGCCGGGTGCAGTCGGTGATCGGGGTGCTGATGCCGATCGCCTTCGTCGGCGGGCCGCTGCTCGGCGGCTTCCTCACCGACCGGCTCAGCTGGCGCTGGGCCTTCTACGTCAACCTGCCGGTCGGCCTGTTCGCCCTGGCCGCGGTCGCCGTCGGAGTCCGGCTGCCGAAGGCCGAACGGGTCCGCGTCCCCTTCGACTGGGCCGGGGTCGCCCTGCTGACCACCGGCATCCTCGGACTCACCCTGGTCAGCAGCTGGGGCGGGACGACGTACGCCTGGACCTCGCCGCTGATCCTCGGCACGGGCGTGGTTGCGGTGGTCGCGCTGGCCGTCTTCGTGCCGGTCGAACTGCGCGCCCCGGGGCCGCTGATCCCGCCCGCGCTGTTCCGCAGCCGCAACTTCTCGGTGGCCCAGGTGCTGGGCTTCCTGGCCGGCGCGGTGATGCTCGCCCTGATCGGCTACCTGCCGCAGTACCTGCAGTTCGTCCAGGGCGCGACACCGACCACCGGCGGGCTGCTCCTGCTGCCGCTGATGCTCGGCATGATGGGCACCCAGCTGGTCACCGCCCGGCTGATGGGCCGGCCCGGCGGCGAACGGCGCTACCCGGTGCTGGGCGGGGCGCTGACCCTGGCCGGGTCCGTGCTGCTGCTGTTCCTGGGGACGGACACACCGGTGGCGGTGGCCTCCGGGCTCACGGCGGTCGCCGGGATCGGCATCGGGCTGCTGATGCAGAGCACCATGCTGACCTCGATGGGCGCGGTGCCGCGCCAGGACATGGGCGCGGCGATGGGCGTGGTGACCCTGCTGCGCAGCTTCGGCGGCTCGCTCGGCATGGCCGCCCTCGGCGCGGTCTACACGGCGCGGCTGACCGCCGGCCTGGAGGCGCGGCTGAGCCCGGCCGACGCCGCCCACCTGACCGGCGGCGGGGGGCTCACCCCGGCCACGCTGGCGGGCCTGCCCCCGGCCGTCCGGGACGCCGTCGGCACGGCGGTCACCAGCGGGCTGCACGGCGCGGTGGCCGGCGGCCTCGGCCTGGCGGCGGTGGCGACGGCGGTCGCCCTCCTGGCCCGGCCGAACCCGAACCCGGCTGCAAACCCGAACCCGGCCCCGCCCGCCGACCCGGCCCCGCCCCCGAGCGGCGGCGTCACGACCGGTGGCGTAGCGCGAACACGATGACCGCGACGGCGATCGAGACCAGGAAGAGCGTCACCGCCGGCCACAACGGATCGCCCATGGTCACGGCCATCATGATCGACCGGACCCCCGCACCGATGAATTTCACGCCCGAACCGTACCGTCCGCCCCGGGTACGCGGGAGCCCCCGGACGGGGTCCGTCCGGGGGCTCGTCAGCGGGCCGCGATCAGCACTCGATGACGTTCACGGCGAGGCCGCCGCGCGAGGTCTCCTTGTACTTGATCTTCATGTCCGCCCCGGTCTCCTTCATCGTCTTGATCGCCTTGTCCAGCGAGACGTGGTGGCGCCCGTCGCCGCGCAGCGCCATCCGGGCCGCGGTGACGGCCTTGACCGAGGCCATGCCGTTGCGCTCGATGCAGGGGATCTGGACCAGGCCGCCGACCGGGTCGCAGGTGAGGCCGAGGTTGTGCTCGATGCCGATCTCGGCGGCGTTCTCGACCTGCTCGGGGCTGCCGCCGAGGACCTCGGCGAGGCCGCCCGCGGCCATCGAGCAGGCGGAGCCGACCTCGCCCTGGCAGCCGACCTCGGCGCCGGAGATGGAGGCGTTCTCCTTGAAGAGCATGCCGATGGCGCCGGCCGCGAGCAGGAAGCGGACGATGCCGTCCTCGTCCGCACCCGGGATGAAGTTCAGGTAGTAGTGCAGGACGGCGGGGATGATGCCCGCTGCGCCGTTGGTCGGGGCGGTGACCACCCGACGACCGGAGGCGTTCTCCTCGTTGACCGCCATCGCGTAGAGGGTCACCCACTCCATCGCGTTGGCCGGCCCGATGCCCTCGGCGCGCAGCGCCCGGGCGCCCGAGGCGGCCCGGCGGCGGACCTTCAACCCGCCCGGCAGGATGCCCTCGCGGCTCATGCCGGCCCGCACGCACTCCTGCATCACGGACCAGATCTCCAGCAGCCCGGTGCGGATCTCCTCCTCGCTGCGCCAGGCCTTCTCGTTCTCCAGCATCAGGCCGGAGATCGACAGCCCGGTCTCCCGGCTGAGCCGGAGCAGCTCGTCGCCGGTGCGGAAGGGGTACTTGAGCGCGGTGTCGTCGGGCTTGACGCGGTCCGCGCCGAGCGCGTCCTCGTCCACGACGAAGCCGCCGCCGACCGAGTAGTAGGTCTTCTCCAGCAGCGTCGAGCCGTCCGCCGCGAACGCCCACAGGGTCATGCCGTTGGCGTGGTACGGCAGCGAGCGGCGCCGGTGCAGGATCACCTGGCTGTCGGGGTCGAAGTCGATGGGGCGCTCGCCGAGCAGGTTGATCCGCTTCTCGGCGGCGATCCGCTCGACGTCCTTGTCCGCCTGGTCGACGTCGACGGTGCGGGGCGAGTTGTTCTCCAGGCCCAGCAGGACGGCCTTCAGGGTGCCGTGGCCGTGGCCGGTGGCGCCCAGCGAGCCGTACAGCTCGGCGCGTACGGCGGTCACCTGCTCCAGCAGGCCTTCGGAGCGCAGGCGGCGGGCGAACATCCGGGCGGCGCGCATCGGGCCGACGGTGTGGGAGCTCGACGGGCCGATGCCGATGGAGAAGAGGTCGAAGACACTGAGGGCCACGGGGGACGTCCTTGTCTGGTCTCGTGGAGGGACTGGGCGGTGCACGGAACGGGGCACCGCGCGCACTTCCAGTGTGCGCGGTGCCCCGGAGTGACAGGTGTCCGGCCGGAGTGAGGCCGGTCACCCGCGGCCGAACTAGAGGTTCGGGTAGAGCGGGTACTTCTCGGCCAGGGCGGTGACCCGGGCCTTGAGCGCGGCGGCGACGGTCTCGTCGAAGGCGGGCTTGAGCGCCTCGGCGATGACGTCGGCGACCTCGCGGAAGTCCTCGGCCCGGAAGCCGCGGGTGGCCAGGGCCGGGGTGCCGATCCGCAGGCCCGAGGTGACCATCGGCGGGCGCGGGTCGTTCGGGACGGCGTTGCGGTTCACCGTGATGCCGACCTCGTGCAGCCGGTCCTCGGCCTGCTGGCCGTCGAGCTGGCTGTTGCGCAGGTCGACCAGGACCAGGTGGACGTCGGTGCCGCCGGACAGCACCGAGGCGCCGGCCTCGGCGACGTCGGCCTGGAGCAGGCGCTCGGCGAGGATCTTGGCGCCCTCCAGGGTGCGCTCCTGGCGCTCCTTGAAGTCCTCCGAGGCGGCGACCTTGAAGGCGACGGCCTTGCCCGCGATCACGTGCTCCAGCGGACCGCCCTGCTGGCCCGGGAAGACCGCGGAGTTGATCTTCTTGGCCCACTCGGCCTTGGACAGGATGACGCCGCCGCGCGGGCCGCCCAGGGTCTTGTGGGTCGTGGTGGTGACCACGTCCGCGTACGGCACCGGGTTCGGGTGCAGGCCCGCGGCCACCAGGCCGGCGAAGTGCGCCATGTCCACCATGAGCAGCGCGCCGACCTCGTCGGCGACCCGGCGGAACGCGGCGAAGTCCAGCTGGCGCGGGTAGGCGGACCAGCCGGCGATGATCAGCTTCGGCTGGTGCTCCTTGGCCAGGCGCTCGACCTCGGCCATGTCGACCTGGCCGGTCTTCTCGTCGACGTGGTACGCGGCCACGTTGTAGAGCTTGCCGGAGAAGTTGATCTTCATGCCGTGGGTCAGGTGACCGCCGTGGGCCAGGCTCAGGCCCAGGATGGTGTCGCCCGGCTGGATCAGCGCGAACATCGCGGCGGCGTTGGCCTGCGCGCCCGAGTGCGGCTGGACGTTGGCGTGCTCGGCGCCGAACAGGGCCTTCACCCGGTCGATCGCGATCTGCTCGACCACGTCGACGTGCTCGCAACCGCCGTAGTACCGGCGGCCGGGGTAACCCTCGGCGTACTTGTTGGTGAGCACCGAACCCTGGGCCTCCATGACCGCCACCGGGGCGAAGTTCTCGGAGGCGATCATCTCCAGCGTGGTCTGCTGGCGGTGCAGCTCGGCGTCGACCGCGGCGGCGATCTCCGGGTCGAGGGCGTGCAGGGACTGGTTGAGAACCGTCATGGTGTGGTCTTCCCGGGGAGGAGAGCGGAGGGACGGTGGGAGCGGGACGGACCGCCGTGCTGCGGCCCGCCCCGGCGGGGCTCAGCCCTCGGCGTGGGTGAGCGCGTCGTACTCGGCGGCGCTGAGCAGCGTGTCGGTGGCCTCCACGCGGACCTTGAACAGCCAGCCGCCCTCGAACGGGGCGCTGTTGACCAGGCTGTTGTCGTCCAGGACGTCCTGGTTGACCTCGGTGACCTCGCCGGTCACCGGGGAGTACAGGTCGCTGACCGACTTGGTCGACTCCAGCTCGCCACAGGTCTCGCCGGCGGTCACCGTGTCGCCGACCTCGGGGAGCTGCACGTAGACGATGTCACCGAGCGCGTCGGCGGCGTGCTTGGTGATGCCGACCGTCGAGACACCGTCCTCGGCGGCGGTCAGCCACTCGTGCTCCTTGGTGTACTGCAGGTGCTGGGGGTTGCTCATGGCGTCATTCTCCAGGATGGGAAGCGGGTACGACGCAGCGGGCCGCCGCACGGACGGCTCCGACGTGCGCCGATGGGAAAACGAGGGGCGGCGACGGCCTCAGCGGGCGCGCTTGTAGAACGGCAGCGCCACGACCTGGACCGGCTCGTGCTTGCCGCGGACGTCCACCGCGACGGTGGAGCCGGGGGCGGCGTGGGCCGCGTCCACGTAGGCCATCGCGATCGGCTTGCCCAGCGTGGGGGACGGCGCGCCCGAGGTGATCCGGCCGATCGGGGCGCCCTCGGTGGAGACCACCGTGTACTCCGCGCGCGGGACCCGCTTGCCCTCGGACACCAGGCCGACCAGCACCTTCGGGGGGTTGGTCTCGGCCGCGGCGGCGGCCTGCTCCAGCGCCCTGCGGCCGACGAACGCGCCCTCGTTGGTGGTCTTGTCGAAGCGCACGACCCGGCCCAGACCGGCGTCGAACGGGGTCAGGTCGGTGGACAGCTCGTGCCCGTACAGCGGCATGCCCGCCTCCAGGCGCAGGGTGTCGCGGCAGGACAGGCCGCACGGGACCAGGCCGCGGCCCTCGCCGGCGGTGGTCAGCGCCCGCCAGACCGGCTCGGCGTCGGCCGGGGCGCAGAAGATCTCGAAGCCGTCCTCGCCGGTGTAGCCGGTGCGGGCCAGCAGCACGTCCCGGCCGGCCACGGTGGCCGGGAGGATCGCGTAGTACTTGAGGCCGGGCAGGTCGGCGTCGGTGGTCTCCGCCAGGATCGCGGTGGCCTCCGGGCCCTGGACGGCGATCAGCGCGTAGGTGTCGCGGTCGTCGGTGACGACGGCGTCGAAGCCCTTGGCCCGGGCGATCAGCTCGTCCAGCACCAGCTGGGCGTTGGAGGCGTTGGCGACGACCAGGAAGGCGTCCTCGCGCAGCCGGTAGACGATCAGGTCGTCCAGGATGCCGCCGTCCTCGGCGCAGATCATGGTGTAGCGGGCGCGCAGCTCGCCGAGCGCGGAGACGAAGCCGACCAGCGCGTGGTCCAGCATCTCGCCGGCCTGCGGGCCGGTGACGGTGATCTCGCCCATGTGCGAGAGGTCGAACAGACCGGCCTTGGTGCGGACCGCGAGGTGCTCCTCGCGCTCACTGCCGTAACGCAGCGGCATGTCCCAGCCGGCGAAGTCGGTCATGGTCGCGCCGAGGGCGCGGTGCAGCGCGTCGAGCGCGGTCAGGCGGAGGGACGACATGGCCAGGAACTCCTCGGTCGGGGCACTCAGGGGTGCGCGCGCCGGACCGGACCCGCTCGGGGACCGACCCCGCGCGCGGGCATGCGGCGGCGTGGGTCTCCCCATCTGTCGTCGAACCTGAGAGCTTCACCGCCCACCTGCCCGCAGCCGGCACCAGCGTCGGCTGGTTCCAGCATCGGGGACAGGACGGCGGCTTGCACCGTGGGTGGGCGCGCGACCGGGTCGTGCGCCGCTTTCCAGATGTGCCTAACCCGCGCGGTAGGGGGGCCTGAGAGATTCCGGGGAGGACTTGCTCCTTCGGCGCCGGCTGTGCCCCCTGAGGGGCATTCCGGGCTCTCCCGCGCGGGTTCGAGCGGCCGGTGTGGAGTTGTGGGGGCCCGCGGCGCATGCCGTCGGACGCGCACATCATGGCACGTCCTCGCGGAGGAGGGGAGAGGGGACCCGGTCACACCGCGGTCGGGCGGACCCGGGCCCTAAAATCATCGCGTCGGCGCAGCAGTGGGCGGCCGACCCGGCCCTGGGCCGGATCGGCGGCGCATGGAGTACCCGGTGGAGCAGCAGCAGGGGTGGGGCGGGCCGCAGGCGGCGCCGTCGGGCGGCGCGTGGCCGGCGAACGAGCTGGAGCAGGTGCTGACGGCCGCGCTGGGCGACCCGGGGGCGACCCCGCGGGTGATCGAGGTGCTGGCCCGCAGCCAGGTGTGGATCCCGCTGCCGGCCGGGGGCGACCCGGCCGGGCAGTCGCTGGACCTGCCGACCGTCGAGCTGGCCGGGGCCCCGTACGTACCGGTGTTCTCCTCGCAGGAGGTGTTCCTGCAGCAGGCACCGGGGATGGCCTTCGCCGTCGCGCCGGCCTGGGAGTTCGCCCGCGGGCTGCCGCTGGGCGTGGGCATCGCGGTCAACCCGGAGGCGGCGGTGGGCATCCCGGTGCCCCCGCAGGGCGTGGCGGAGCTGCGCCGCGGCCCCCGGGAGGACCGCTGGGAGCAGCAGCCGGAGGGGCCGACCGGCGGTCGGGTGGCCCTGCGCGAGCCGGTGCCGGGCGAGGACCCGGAGCACTTCCTGGCCGCCTGCCGGGCCGAACTGTCGACCCTGCCGGGGGTGTTGACCGCGCGCCGGGCGCTGGCCAGCATCGAGGGCGAGCCGACCGTGATGTTCGTGGGCGTGCAGCTCGATCCGGCGGCCCCGGCCGACCCGGGGGCGGTGAACGAGGCGCTCGGCCGAGCCCTGGGAACCGCACCGCTGCCGGGTGGCGTCCACCTCGTGCTGCTCGACCTCGCCGACGACCCGGTGGTCGAGTGGCTGTCGACCCGGGTCATGCCCTTCTACTCGCGGGTGTGAGCGGGGATCCTTCACAGGCACGTCGCCGTGGCGGCGGCCGGTGCCGCGCCATAGGGTGCGTGCAGGCGGCTGACGGGCCGGCGGGTTCAGGAAAGAGGCGCGGCGAGGTGGGCGCATGAGTGCGGGAACGGGAGCGGGCGGGGCGCCGGGGCCCTGGGGCCAGGCACCGGCCGGGCGCCCGGGCGCGGACCCGGGCGGGTTGGAGCAGGCTCTGCGCGAGGTCGCGCCGGAGCGCTTCGACGCGTACGAGCGGCTGCTGCACGCGCTGGCCGACGGCCAGGTCTGGATGCTGCTCTGGCACGGCACGCCGGGCAGCCCGGACGCGCAGTACGGGAACATGGAGATCAGCGGTCACGGCTACGCGCCGGCCGTCACCTCCCCCGAGCAGCTGACGGCCTCCGGCTGGGCCCGGGCCCACGAGGTCATCTCGGGGCGGGAGATCGCCGCCTCGCTGTACCGCACCCGCTGGGGCCTGTGGCTGAACCCGCACGCGCCGGGCGGCGGGGTCGGCGTGCCCTGGGCGGACCTGCGGCGGGTCGCCGCGGGCCTGGACCGGCTGCCGGCCGGTCCGTTGAAGCTGAGCGAGCCGCAGGTCGACGCGCAGCAGTTCTTCGCGCTGCTGGAGCGGCAGGCCGGTGAGGTGCGCGCGGTGCGGGCGCTGCGCCGGGCCTGGGTGCAGCCGGCGGTGGGGGAGCCGTACCTGGCGATCGGCCTCGACCTGTACGAGAGTTCGCCGCCGGCCGTGGAAGCGGTGCGGGCGCTGATGCAGCGCGCGATCGCGGTGGCCCCGGAGGGGCTCGCGGTGTCCACGGTGGCGATGGCGGACGAGTTCGACCCGGTGGCGCTGTGGATGCGCGCCAACGCGCGGCCGTTCTTCGACCGGGAGGCCGGGCGTCCGCAGACCGGCCCGTACCCGCCGGTGCCGCAGCCGTACCCGGGCCAGTCGATGCCGGGGCGGCCGGTGCCCGGCCAGCCGGTACCCGGGCAGTCGATGCCGGGCTACGCGTACGGCACCCAGCCGCCCGCGCCGGGCTGGGGGCAGCAGGCCCAGCCGCAGTGGCCCGGCTACCCCGGGCGCTGATCACCAAACCCGATAACCACAATCTGTCACTCGAAGCCGACTTGATTCACCATCAGGTCGGCTTCGGTGCTTTCCGGACGAATTTCCCCACTCTCCGCAGAGGCAGCTTGACATGGCAGTTACACCCATGTGAAGAGGTATATGCCGAAGATCGGAGGCGTGCATGCAGGCAGATCACAGTTGGGCATCTGTCGGTTGTCAGGGCTGGCGCAAGCCAGTTCGGATGACAGAGAGTTCTGCGCAACGCATCGCGCGTACTGGAAACCCCACGAAGGTGAACGCGCACGCCGACCGCTCGATCCACGCGACGCCCATCCCGCGTGGAGGCATTGCCCGTGCACGACGCACTGCCGCGACCACCTGCTCCTAGCACCTCCGCACGTCCGCAGCCGTACCGCCGAAGCCGGCGCCCGGCACCCGTGGGCCGGCCACCGTCGGCGAGGGGACCAACTGACCATGACCGCACCCATCACTACCGCCGGGAACGAACCCGAGGCGCCCGCCTCCCCGAGCCCGGCCAAGACGATCGAGGGCCGCTCCCTCGGTCGGATCGCCTGGACCCGCTTCAAGCGGGACAAGGCCGCCGTCGCCGGCGGCGTCGTGGTGATCCTGCTGATCCTCCTGGCCGTCCTGTCCGGCCCGATCGAGGCCCTGTTCGGGCTCGACCCCGACCAGCCGAACCCGGACCTGCTGGACGCCAACCTCGGCGGACTCCCGCTCGGGGACTGGGGCGGGATGAGCGGGGACCACCTGCTCGGCATCGACCCGCTGCAGGGCCGCGACCTGCTCTCCCGCGTGGTCGACGGCTCCTGGGTCTCCCTGCTGGTCGCCTTCGGCGCGACCGTGCTCTCCAACACCATCGGCACCGTGCTCGGAGTGATGGCCGGCTACTACGGCGGCTGGGTGGACACCCTGATCAGCCGGCTGATGGACGTCTTCCTGGCGTTCCCGCTGCTGCTGTTCGCCATCGCGATCTCCGCCTCGCTCCAGGGCGGCGCGTTCGGCCTGCACGGCCTGCCGCTGCACATCCTGGTGCTGATCTTCGTGATCGGCTTCTTCAACTGGCCCTACATGGGCCGGATCGTGCGCGGACAGACCCTCTCGCTGCGCGAGCGGGAGTTCGTCCACGCGGCCCGCAGCCTCGGTGCGCGCGGCCCGTTCATCCTGTTCAAGGAACTGCTGCCCAACCTGGTCGGCCCGATCCTGGTCTACTCGACCCTGCTGATCCCGACCAACATCCTCTTCGAGGCCGGGCTGAGCTTCCTCGGCGTCGGCATCCAGCCCCCGCAGGCCTCCTGGGGCGGCATGCTGGCGGACGCGAAGAACTACTACCAGGTCGACCCCCAGTACATGGTGGTCCCCGGTGTCGCGATCTTCATCACCGTGCTCGCGTTCAACCTGCTCGGCGACGGGCTGCGTGACGCCCTCGATCCCAAGAGCAACTGACCCTGCGTCAATGCGCAGGCGCCAGGCCCTCCCTCCTCCACATCCTCAAGGGGTTGATCCCATCCATGCGTAGGTCCCGTACCGTCGCGTTGACCGCCGTGGCCGCTGCCGCGGTCCTGGTCGTCACCGGCTGCTCGTCCAGCCCGAAGAGCGCCAGCGGAAGCTCCAACTCGGCCGACTCCAACGGTGGCGGCGCCGACGCGGCCACCAAGCAGATCGTCAACGCCTCGGACAAGAAGGGCGGGACGGTCACCTACGAGATGAAGGGCACCCCGGACTCCCTCGACCCGGGCAACACCTACTACGCCTACATCTACAACTTCTCGCGCCTGTACGGGCGTCCGCTGACCACCTTCAACCCGGCCGCCGGCGCGGACGGCAACAAGCTGGTCCCGGACCTCGCCGAGTCGCTGGGCCAGCCCAGCGCGGACGGCCTGACCTGGACGTACAAGCTGCGCGCCGGCCTCAAGTACGACGACGGCACCCCGATCAGCTCCAAGGACGTCAAGTACGCCGTGGAGCGCTCGAACTTCGCGCCCGAGGTGAACTCCAACGGCCCGACGTACTTCCACGACCTGCTGGTCGACAACCCCACGCCGTACCAGGGTCCGTACAAGGACAAGACCGGCGACCTCAAGTCGATCGAGACGCCGGACGACACCACGATCGTCTTCCACCTGCAGCACCCCTTCGCGGACTTCGACTACCTGGTCAGCGCCCCGCAGACGGTGCCGGTCCCGCAGGCCAAGGACACCGGTGCCGACTACGTGAAGCACGTCGTCTCCTCGGGCACCTACAAGTTCCAGTCCTACGAGGACGGCAAGCAGGCCGTCCTGGTCCCGAACACCAACTGGGACAAGAGCACCGACCCGATCCGCAAGCAGCTCGCGGACAAGATCGTGCTCAAGATGAACATCGACCAGGCCACCATCGACAAGGACCTGCTGGCCGGCAACGCCCAGGTCGACCTGGTCGGCGGCGGCGTCGACCCGCAGACCCAGGCGCAGATCCTGCGCGACCCGAAGCTCAAGGCGAAGACCGACAACGCCTACGGCGGCCGCCTGGTCTACATGGCGATCAACACCAAGGTCGCGCCGTTCGACAACATCGAGTGCCGCAAGGCCGTCCAGTTCGCGGTCGACAAGGTCGCGGTGCAGACCGCGCTCGGCGGCCCGATCCGCGGCCAGGTGGCCAACACCGTGCTCCCGCCGGACATCCCGGGCCACCAGGACTTCAACCTGTTCGAGACCAAGGACAACAAGGGTGACCAGGCCAAGGCCAAGGACGCCCTGAAGGCCTGCGGCAAGGACGGCGGCTTCTCCACCGTGCTGTCCGCCCGCACCGAGCGCGCGACCGAGGTCGCCGCGGCCACCGCGATCCAGGCGCAGCTCAAGAACATCGGCATCAACGCCGAGATCCAGCAGTTCCCGCAGGGCAAGTACCTGACCGACTCGGCCGGTGCGCCGCAGTACACCCAGGACCACAACATCGGTCTGATGATGATGCAGTGGGGCGCCGACTGGCCGACCGGCTACGGCTTCCTGCAGCAGATTGTCGACGGCCGCGCGATCAAGGCCTCCGGCAACAGCAACCTGGCCCAGCTGAACGACCCGGCCGTCAACAAGATGCTGGACGACGCCGCGGTCAACCCGGACCGGGCCGCCCGCGAGAAGATCTACGGCGACATCGACAAGAAGGTCATGGAGAACGCGGTGTACGTCCCGCTGACGGACTTCAAGGTCTTCCTGTACCGCCCGGACAGCGCCACCAACCTGGCGTCCACCCCGGCCTTCTCGGGTGAGTACGACTACCTGAACATCGGCACCACCAAGTAAAGAGCCTGGCTCCGCATCCCTGAAGGCAGGTGAAGGCAGCGGCGCCCGCCGCCGTCCGGAAGATCCCGGACGGCGGCGGGCCGCCGGAGCCGCCCAACTGTGTTTGCCTACATCATCCGCAGGATCCTCGCGGCCGCGGCGCTGCTGGTCGTCGTCAGCGCGGTCACCTTCGCGATCTTCTTCCTGCTCCCGCGCATCGCCGGCGAGACCACCGACCAGCTGGCCGCGCAGTACATCGGGAAGAACCCCTCGCCCGAGGCGATCCAGGCGGTCAAGCAGAACCTCGGCTTCGACCAGCCGCTGTACACCCAGTACTGGAACTTCCTCAAGGCGCTGGTCACCGGCGCCGAGTACAAGTTCGGCCCGGAACCGGCCACCTGCCACGTGCCCTGCTTCGGCTACTCCTTCAAGAACCACCTGGAGGTCTGGCCGGAGATGACCAGCCGGATCCCGGTCACCATCTCGCTCGCCATCGGCGCGGCGGTGCTCTGGCTGGTCTCCGGCGTCACCACCGGCGTGATCTCCGCCCTCAAGCCGCGCTCGATCTTCGACCGGCTCTCCATGGGCATCGCCCTGGCCGGCGTCTCGCTCCCGGTCTTCTTCACCGGCGCCCTGCTGCTGACCGTGTTCAGCTACGAGTGGCCGATCCTGGACAACCTGGAGTACGTCGACTTCACCGCCGACCCGCTGATGTGGGCCCGCAACCTGATCCTCCCGTGGGTCTCGCTGGCCTTCCTCTACTCCGCGCTCTACGCCCGGCTCACCCGCGCCGGAATGCTGGAGACGATGAGCGAGGACTACATCCGCACCGCCCGGGCCAAGGGCCTGGCCGAGCGCAAGGTGGTGGTCAAGCACGGCCTGCGCTCCGCGCTCACCCCGATCGTCACCATCTTCGGCATGGACCTCGGTCTGCTGCTCGGCGGTGCGCTGATCACCGAGCAGGTCTTCTCGCTCAAGGGCATCGGCCAGTTCGCCGTCCAGGCGATCTCCGACAACGACCTGCCCAAGATCCTCGGCGTCACCCTGCTGGCCGCCTTCTTCATCGTCGCCTGCAACCTCGTGGTCGACCTCCTGTACGCCCTCGTCGACCCCCGCGTGAGGCTCTCGTGACCGACCTCCAGAAGAACCCGGCGGACGCCGCGTCCAGCTCTCCGGGCGACCCCTTCCTGTCCGTGCGCGACCTGCGGATCCACTTCGACACCGACGACGGCCTGGTCCGCTCGGTGGACGGGGTCAGCTTCGACCTGCACAAGGGCCGCACCCTCGGCATCGTCGGCGAGTCCGGCTCCGGGAAGTCCGTCACCTCGCTCGGCATCATGGGCCTGCACCGCTCCAAGCGGGCCCGGATCAGCGGCGAGATCCGGCTGGACGGCGAGGACCTGATCGCGGCCGGGCCGGACCGGGTGCGCCAACTGCGCGGCCGGGAACTGGCGATGATCTTCCAGGACCCGCTGACCGCGATGCACCCCTACTACACGGTGGGGCAGCAGATCGTCGAGGCCTACCGGGTCCACCACCCCCAGGCCTCCAAGCGGCAGGCCAGGACCCGCGCGATCGAGATGCTCGACCGGGTCGGCATCCCGCAGCCGGACCGCCGGGTGGACGACTACCCGCACCAGTTCTCCGGCGGCATGCGCCAGCGCGCCATGATCGCCATGGCCCTGGTCAACGACCCCTCGCTGCTGATCGCCGACGAGCCCACCACCGCCCTGGACGTCACCGTCCAGGCGCAGATCCTGGACCTCATCCGGGACCTCCAGCAGGAGTTCGGCTCCGCCGTCATCATCATCACCCACGACCTCGGGGTGGTCGCCGAGCTCGCCGACGACATCCTGGTCATGTACGGCGGCAAGTGCATCGAGCGCGGGCCCGCCGAGACCCTCTTCGACGCGCCCGAACACCCCTACACCTGGGGCCTGCTGGGCTCGATGCCGCGCCTGGACCGGGAACTGCAGGACCGGCTGGTGCCGGTCCGGGGCACCCCGCCCAGCCTGATCAACGTGCCGTCCGGCTGCGCCTTCCACCCGCGCTGCCCGTACGCCGACCTGACCGGCGGGCGCTCCACGGGCGAGGTCCCGGTGCTGACCGAGGCCGCGCCCGGGCACTTCGCGGCCTGCCACCTGGCGGCCGACGAGCGGCACCGCATCTTCGCCGAAGAGATCGCGCCCCGGCTGTGAGCCCGGCCCCGTACCACCATTCTGGAGAGAACCGATGACGGACACTCAGGGGGCCACCATCCCTGCACCGGCGCCCGCCCCCGAGCGCGAGCCGCTGTTGAAGGTCACCGGCCTGACCCGGCACTTCCCGATCCGCGGCGGACTGCTGCGGCGCCAGACCGGCGCGGTGCGGGCCGTCGACGGCATCGACTTCACCGTCAACGCCGGCGAGACGCTGGGCGTCGTCGGCGAGTCCGGCTGCGGCAAGTCGACGATGGGGCGGCTGGTCACCCGGCTCGACGAACCCACCGGCGGGACGGTCGAGTTCGAGGGCACCGACATCACCCACCTGGGCACCGGGGCGATGCGGCCGCTGCGCCGCGACATCCAGATGATCTTCCAGGACCCGTACTCCTCGCTGAACCCGCGGCACACCGTCGGCACCATCGTCAGCGCGCCGTTCAAGCTGCAGGGGGTCCACCCCGAGGGCGGCGTCAAGAAGGCCGTCCAGGACCTGCTGGAGCTGTGCGGGCTCAGCCCCGAGCACTACAACCGCTACCCGCACGAGTTCTCCGGCGGCCAGCGCCAGCGCATCGGCATCGCCCGGGCGCTCGCGCTCAAGCCGAAGATGATCATCGCGGACGAGCCGGTCTCGGCGCTGGACGTGTCGATCCAGGCGCAGGTGGTCAACCTGCTCGACGACCTCCAGCAGGAGCTCGGCCTGACCTACCTGATCATCGCGCACGACCTCTCGGTGGTCCGGCACGTCTCCGACCGGGTGGCGGTGATGTACCTCGGCAAGATCGTCGAGATCGCCGACCGCGACTCGCTCTACCGCAGCCCGATGCACCCGTACACCACCGCCCTGATGTCGGCCGTCCCGGTGCCGGACCCGCGCCGGCGCCAGCAGGGCGGGCGCGAGCGGATCCTGCTCAAGGGCGACGTGCCCTCGCCGATCAACCCGCCCAGTGGCTGCCGGTTCCGCACCCGCTGCTGGAAGGCGCAGGACGTGTGCGCGAGCCAGGAACCGCCGCTGACGGCACTGCGGACCGGCCACCAGGTGGCGTGCCACTTCCCCGAGAACGCATAGGCGCGGCCCGAGAACCAGGCCGACTGACGCTGCGAGCGGAGGGGAAGGTTCCGCGCAGGTCATAGTTGTTCCCGTGACCTCGCAGATCTTCCCCTCCGACGTGCAGCAATCGTTGGACCTCGTCGGCATCTTCGTCTTCGCCCTCTCCGGGGCGCTGCTCGCCGTCCGCAAGAACATGGACATCTTCGGGATCTGCGTGTTGGCGGAGGTCACGGCCCTCGGCGGCGGGGTGATGCGCGACCTGGTGATCGGCGCCACCCCGGTGGCGGCGTTCACCAACCTCGGCTACTTCGTGACCCCGCTGGCCGCCGGCCTCGTGGTGTTCTTCCTGCACCCCGAGGTCGAGCGGATCAACCGCTCCGTGCAGACCCTGGACGCCCTCGGCCTCGGCCTGTTCTGCGTCACCGGCACCGCCAAGGCGCACGACTACGGGCTCGGCGCCGTCGCCTCGATCGCGCTCGGCATGGTGACGGCGGCCGGCGGCGGGGTGATCCGCGACGTGCTGGCCGGGGAGATCCCCTCGCTGCTGCGCTGGGACCGCGAGATCTACGCCGTCCCGGCCCTGGTCGGCGCCGCCCTGGTGGCCGTGCTGATCGGGGCCGACCGGCTCACCGGCGCCACCGGCACCGCCGCCGCGCTCACCGCCTTCGTCCTGCGGATGCTCGCCCTGAAGTACGGCTGGCGTGCCCCGCGGGCCTGGCACCGCAACGGTTCTCGCACCAGCGAGGAGTAGGCGAGCCGCCGCAGGCCAGCGAGATCGCCTCGGCCGTGCAGAGCAGCTCCGGCAGCATCCGGGCCAGCTCGGCCGGCGGCACCTGGCCGGCCGGGGCGCTCAGCGCGCAGGCCGCGACCGTCCGCCCGCCGCTGCCCGCCACCGGCGCGGCCACGCAGGTCACCGGCTCCCGGTGCTCGGCCGACTCGGCCGCCCAGCCCCGGCGGCGCACCGCCGCCAGCTCGGCCGGCAGCTCCTCCTCGCGGACGCCGTCCTCCGGCAGCCCGGCGAGCAGCACCCGCCCGACGGCCGTCCCGGTCACCGGGGCGCGGCGCCCGATCCGCGGCGGCCGGGCGGCCGAGGGCGCGGCCACCTCGTCCAGGTAGAGCACCTCGCCGTCGTGCAGCACGGCCAGCTGGACGGTGTAGCCGCAGCGCGCGTTCAGCGCGGCCAGGTACGGCGCGGCGACCTGCCGGACGTCGAAGTCCTCCAGCGCCCGGTGCGCCAGCGACAGCACCCGGCCGCCGACCCGGTAGCGCAGGTCGGGCTGGCGCCGGACGAACCCGTGCTCCTCCAGGGTGCGCAGCAGCCGCAGCGCGGTGGACTTGTGCACCCCGAGGCTGCTCGCGGCCTGCTCCAGCGAGAGCGGCCCGTCGCCGAGCGAACCGAGCAGGGTCAGCGCGCGGTCGACCGACTGCGACATGGCGCCCCCTGGAACGCTGGAACCCGATGGAGAAGTGGCCGTCAGGCTAACCGCTGGGCGGCGCAGTGGTACAAACCAGTGCCGGACGCTGGCGTCCGCCGGCCGCGGCCGTGGCCGGATCGGTGCGCACCCGGGCCCGGGCCTGGTGGGGCCCCGGGGCATGCCCTCTACAATCGGATGGTTATGCCATACCTGGACCATGCGGCGACCACGCCGATGCTGCCCGAGGCGATCGCCGCGATGTCGGCGCACCTGGGGGTGGTCGGCAACGCCTCGTCCCTGCACGCGGCCGGCCGCCGGGCCCGCCGGGTGGTCGAGGAGTCCCGCGAGTCGCTGGCCGAATCGCTGGGCGCCCGCCCGAGCGAGATCGTGCTCACCGGCGGCGGCACGGAATCCGACAACCTGGCGGTCAAGGGCCTCTACTGGGCCCGCCGGGACGCCGACCCGGCCCGCACCCGGGTGCTGTCCAGCCCGGTCGAGCACCACGCCGTGCTGGACGCGGTGCACTGGCTCTCCGAGCACGAGGGCGCGACGGTCGAGTACCTGCCGGTGGACGCCCTGGGCCGGGTGCACCCCGGGGCGCTGCGCGCCGCGATCGAGCGCGACCCCGGCTCCGTCGCCCTGGTCACCGTGATGTGGGCCAACAACGAGGTCGGCACCGTCCAGCCGGTGCGCGAACTCGCCGCCGTGGCGGCCGAGTACGGCATCCCGATGCACGCCGACGCGGTGCAGGCGCTCGGTCAGGTCCCGGTCTCCTTCGCCGACTCCGGCCTCACCGCGCTCACCGTCACCGGGCACAAGATCGGCGGCCCGTTCGGCATCGGCGCCCTGCTGCTCTCCCGCGGCGCCACGCCCGTACCGCTGCTGCACGGCGGCGGCCAGGAGCGCGACGTGCGCTCCGGCACCCTGGACGCCCCCGCCGCCGCCGGCTTCGCGGCCGCCGCCGCGCTGGCCGTCGAACGGCGCGAGGAGCACGCGGTGACGCTCGGCGCGCTGCGCGACGAACTGGTCGCCGGGGTGGCCGCGGCCGTCCCGGACGCGGTGCTCAACGGCGACCCGGCGGGGGAGGGGCGGCTGCCCGCCAACGCCCACTACTCCTTCCCCGGCTGCGAGGGCGACGCGCTGCTGATGCTGCTCGACGCCCAGGGCATCGAGTGCTCCACCGGTTCGGCCTGCTCGGCCGGGGTGCCGCAGCCCAGCCACGTGCTGCTCGCGATGGGCGTCGACCCGCTGCTGGCCCGCGCCTCGCTGCGGTTCTCGCTCGGGCACACCTCGGTGCGCGAGGACGTCACGGCGCTGGTGGCGGCCATCGGCCCCGCGGTGCAGCGGGCCCGCAACGCGGGGCTGGCCTCCGTACGGCGGTAGGGGTCCCCGTCGAACTCCGGGGCCCTCCCCGAACTCCGGGGCCCCGGGCATGTCCGGCGGCCCCGTAGGCTTGTACTCACCATGACTGACTTCCCGGGTGCCCCGACCACTCCGTCCACCGGCCGCCTGCGCGTGCTCGCGGCGATGTCCGGCGGGGTCGACTCCGCCGTCGCCGCCGCCCGCGCCGTCGAAGCGGGGCACGAGGTGACGGGCGTGCACCTGGCGCTGTCCGCCAACCCGCAGTCCTTCCGCACCGGCGCGCGCGGCTGCTGCACCATCGAGGACTCCCGGGACGCCTGGCGCGCCGCCGACGTGATCGGCATCCCCTTCTACGTCTGGGACCTCGCCGAGCGCTTCCGCGAGGACGTGATCGACGACTTCGTCGCCGAGTACGCGGCCGGGCGGACCCCGAACCCCTGCCTGCGCTGCAA
This sequence comes from Kitasatospora sp. NPDC059827, assembly GCF_042731675.1. Classification (NCBI taxonomy): domain Bacteria; kingdom Bacillati; phylum Actinomycetota; class Actinomycetes; order Kitasatosporales; family Streptomycetaceae; genus Kitasatospora; species Kitasatospora sp. NPDC059827. The sequence goes on from NZ_JBHWIV010000006.1 coordinate 162,100, forward strand.
CGAGAAGATCAAGTTCGCCGCGCTGCTGGACAAGGCGATCGCCCTCGGCTTCGACGCCGTCTGCACCGGCCACTACGCCCGCGTCGTCGACCGGCCGGACGGCTCGCGCGAGCTGCACCGCGCCGTGGACGCCGCCAAGGACCAGTCCTACGTCCTCGGCGTACTCGACGCCGACCAGCTCGCCCACTCCCTCTTCCCGCTCGGCGACACCACCAAGGACGCCATCCGGGCCGAGGCCGAGCAGCGCGGCCTGGCCGTCGCCAAGAAGCCCGACAGCCACGACATCTGCTTCATCGCCGACGGCGACACCCAGGGCTTCCTGGCGCAGCACCTCGGCACCGCCACCGGCGACATCCTCGACGTGGACGGCACCAAGCTCGGCGAGCACGACGGCGCCTACGGCTTCACCATCGGCCAGCGCAAGGGCCTGCGGATCGGCCGCCCGGCCGCCGACGGCAAGCCGCGCTACGTCCTCGACATCTCCCCGGTGAACAACACCGTCACCGTCGGCCCGGTCGAGGGCCTGGACGTCACCGCCCTGACCGCCATCCGCCCCCGCTGGTGCGGCACCGAGCCCCTGGTCGACGGCCGCTACACCGCCCAGCTGCGCGCCCACGGCGAGGAGGTGCCGGTCGCCGCCTCGGTCGTCGACGACACCCTCCACGTCCGCCTCGACACCCCGGCCCGCGGCATCGCCCCCGGCCAGGCCGTCGTCCTCTACGACGGCACCCGCGTCATCGGCTCCGCCACCATCGCCACCACCGAGCGCCCGGCGGCGCACCCCGTCGGGAGCTGACCGGATCGGTTCGAACGCCGTGCTGCACCGACATGTCGGCCCCTACGCTGGAGGCATGTCAGTGCAACCCGAGATCAGCCAGCGGGACCTGCGCAGCAGGCCCGAGGAGATCATGGACGCCGTCCAGGCCGGGCAGTCCTTCACCGTGACCAGGGACGGGCACCGGATCGGCGAGCTGATCCCGCTCAGGCGCCGTCGCCGGTTCGTTTCCCGGGCCGAATTCTCGGCCATGTCGCGCAGCGCTCCGGACCTGTCCCTGGAGGCCTTCCGGGCCGACCAGGAGGCCACGGCCGAGCAGTGGGCGGACGGCCGCCATGGCTCCTGAGCACCAGCAGGGCCTGCTCGACACCAACATCATGATCCTGCGCAAGTGGGTGGACCCGGCCGAACTTCCGGCCGAGATGGCCATCAGCGCCATCACCCTCGCCGAACTCTCCGCCGGACCGCACGAGGTCCGGCGGAACGAGGACCAGAACGACTACGACGAGCACGCCGAACGGGCCCGGCGCCTCGATGTGCTCCAGCGGGCCGAGAACGAGTTCGACCCGATTCCCTTCGATGCCGAAGCGGCTCGGATCTACGGTCGGGTCTGCGCCGCAGTGGTCGGGTCCGGGCGCAAGCCCAGGCGCCGGGTGGCGGACCTGATGATCGCGGCGATCGCGATCGCCGAGGAGCTGCCCCTGTTCACCACGAACCCCGACGACTTCAAGGGCCTCGAAGGGATCCTCACGGTGGTCCCGGTGACCAGGCCGCTGGTCGAGCACGCCTGAGGCCCGGTCGCCACCACCGAACGCCCGGCGGCGGCGCGGGTCTGAGGGGGTCACGGGGGGTGTCATCCGGAGGGATGACGGGGCTGGGCCGGGGGGATGAGCGGGGCCGGAGAGGGCATTCGGGCGGCTGATCCGGGGGTCGGGGCGCGGACCTACCGTCGGGGACATGACCCGAATCCGCCGCATCGCGGCTGTCGCAGCGCTCGTTCTCGCCCTTCCGCTCCCGCTGGCCGGGGCCGCGTCGGCCGCGCCTTCGCCCGTGCCCGCGTCCGCCGCTGTCGCCGGGCAGGCGCCGGCCACCGCCGCCTTCCACGGCGAGCTGCCCGCCCCGAGCGGGCGGTACGCGGCCGGGGAGGAGGTGCTGCGGCTGACCGACCGCAGCCGCACCGATCCGTGGGTGCCCTCCGCCGGGCCGCGGCAGCTGGCCGTGTCGATGTTCTACCCGGCCCGGCAGGGCACCGGGGCGCCGGCCCCGTACATGACCCCCGGCGAGGCGCAGGGCTTCCTGGCGACCCGGGTGCCGGCCGGCACCGGGCTCACGGCGCAGGACCTGGTCGACGTCGACACCCACGCCTACACCGGGGCGAAGGCCGCGGGCGGGAGGTTCCCGCTGGTGGTGCTCTCCCCGGGCTTCGAGAACCCGCGCGCCACGCTGACCGGCCTGGCGACCGACCTGGCCGCCCACGGCTACGTGGTGGCGCTGGTCGGCCACACCTACGAGGATTCCGGTGAGACGCTCGCCGACGGCAGCACCCCTGGCTGCGCGCTGTGCGACACCGGTGCGCCGGACTCGCTGCCGGACAGCCGGGCGAAGGACGTCTCCTTCGTCCTGGACCAGCTGACCGGGCAGCACCCGGTGTGGCGCCTGTCCCACCTGATCGACCGGGACCGGATCGGCATGGCCGGGCACTCGATCGGCGGCGCGTCGACGCTCAACGCGATGGCCGAGGACCGGCGGATCCTGGCCGGGGTGAACATGGACGGCACCTTCTGGGCGCCGATCCCGACCGACACGCTCAAGGGCCGCTCGTTCCTGCTGCTCGGGAAGGACAGCAACCACTCCACGAACGGCGGGGACACCTCCTGGGCGCAGACCTGGGCGGGCTGGCAGGGCTACAAGCCCTGGCTGACCGTCGCCGGCACCAACCACGCGAGCTTCACGGACGTCACCGTGCTGGCCGCCGAGGCCGGCCTCCCCGCCCCCGCGGGGTCGACCACCTCGCCGGAGCGCGGGATGCAGCTGACCCGGGAGTACGTCGGGGCCTTCTTCGACCGGACCCTCAAGGGCCTCCACCAGCCCCTGCTGGACGGCCCGTCGGCGGCGAACCCGGAGGTGCTCTTCCAGCACCCGTGACCGTCCTTCGGGGCCTGCTGCGACCGGGCCGCCCGGTCACAGCAGGCCCCTTACTGCACCCGCCGGTACCAGCGCCGGTGCACCAGGGGTTCGACGCCCAGCATGGCGGTGCCCGCGATCGCGCCGACCACCAGGCCGGACGCACCGCCGCCGCCCAGGACCGCGCTGAGGCAGGCGGCGGCGACGGCGAGCGGGCGCAGCAGGGTGAGCGGGCCGAGGCCGATGACCATGGCGAGCGTGCTGGCGCGGAACGGCAGGGCGAAGTAGGCGGCGAGGGAGAGCAGTACGGCAGCGGCGTAGGGGATGAGCGGGAGCAGGTACCCGTCGCCGCCGGCGGCCAGGGTGGCATAGGCTCCGGCCCGGTCGGTCGCCGTCAGCAGCAGCAGGGCGGCGGTCAGCGCGGGGGCGAGCAGCAGGAGGGCCCCGACGGCCAGCCCGCGCAGGGCGGCCCGGGCCGCGGCCCGGTGTTTGCGGATGCGGGCGTCGCGTCCGGCGTAGGCGCGGAAGCCGCTGCACGTCGCGTCGACCAGGCCGAGGAACGCGAGGGGCACGGCGGGCGTCATCGGGTGGCCCCGGCGAGGTGCTCCGGGCCCACCAGGCGGCGGGCGGCCCGGCCGAGGGTCCGGCGCAGCGGCGCCTCCAAGGGTGGGCGCACACCGATGACCGGGCGCAGTGTGGTGCAGAACGGGTTCGACAGGCCGCGTGGTTCGTACACCAGCGCGCGCATCCCGGGTGCCGAGGCGGCGCGCAGCAGCAGTTCGTCGCTGTGCGCGCGCAGCGCGGAGACGACGCCGTCGTGGCGGCCGAGCGGGTGGCGCATCCGGGCGAGGTGGAAGATCCAGGCGCCGACGGGTGCCAGTCGGGTCGAGGCGATGTCGAAGTGGCAGAAGGCGAGCGCCGGTGAGGCGGCCTGGGCCCGGAAGAACTCGGTCAGGGCCGGACCACGGAAGTGGTGGAGGACGCCGGTGGAGACGTAGACCGTTGCGGCCTCCGGCAGTTCGAAGGCGTTCCCGTGCACGAAACGGCAGTCGAGCCCCTCGGCGCGGGCGAGGCGGTCCGCCTCGCCGACCAGCGCGGCGTTGAGATCGACCCCGACCAGTTCGACGTCGGGGCCCAGGGCGTCGGTGGCCGCCAGCCAGCGGACCAGGTAGCCGAGACCGCACCCGATGTCGACCAGGCGGTACGGCCCGGGCTGCCCGGTGGCCGTCCGGATCGCGGTGAAGAGCGGACCGAGTACGTGGACCAGGCGTTCGCCGATGCGCAGTTCCTCGCTCAACTGCTGGAGTTCGGTGTGCACGCTGATCAGCAGGCGGTCCACGGCATCGGGGTCGAGTGCGCCGTCCCGGTCGGTGGGCAGCCCGGCGACGATCCGGGCCGCGCGCCCGTCGCCGCTCTCGCGCAGCTGCCGGACGACGTCGTCGCGCCGGACCGGGAGCCGTCGGCCGTCGCGCGGGTCCACGGCCGTGATCAGGTCGGATATCTCGAGGTGGCGCACGGACAGCACCCTAGGGGTTGCGGGGAGCCGTGAGTAAGGAGGGAGCCGTGGGTAAGGAGGGAGCCGTGGTAAAGCCGGTGAGCGGCGGCGGACGGACGTGATAGACCGGACGGCATCATGAACATCTGCGTCTTCTGCTCCGCGTACTCGCTCGACGACCGCTACTCCGCCCCCGCCGCCGAATTCGCCCGGCTGCTCGGGGAGGGCGGGCACACCCTGGTCTGGGGCGGCTCCAACGCCGGCCTGATGGGCCTGCTCGCCGACGAGGTGAAGGCGGCCGGCGGCCGACTCGTCGGCGTGCTGGTCGAGATGCTCAGGCACAAGGGCTACGACGGCGCCGACGAGCTGGTGATGACCGCCGATCTGGCCGAGCGCAAGCGGGAGTTGGCCGCCCGGGCGGACGCCGTCGTGGTGCTGGTCGGCGGGCTGGGCACGATGGACGAGGTCACCGAGGTGCTGGAGCTCAAGAAGCACGGGATCTTCGACAAGCCGGTCGTCCTGCTGGACACCGAGGGCTTCTACACGGGCCTGCGCACCCAGCTGGAGCGGATGGACGCCGAGGGCTTCCTGCCGCGGCCGCTGGCCGAGCTGGTCGGCTTCGCCGACACGCCGGCCGAGGTCTTCGCGCTGCTCAAGGCCTGAGAGGATCGGGACCATGGCTGCACACCTGATCACCGGTGCCGGTTCCGGCATCGGCGCCGTCCTGACCGAGAAGCTCGCCGAGCGCGGGGACGAACTCTGGCTGCTCGCCCGGGACGCCCGGCGGGCCGGCCAGCTGCGGGACCGCTTCCCCGGCGCCCGCACTCTGGTCGGCGACCTCGGCGACCCCGCCAAGCTCTCCTGGGCCTTCGGGCACCAGGCCCTGCCCGTCGAGCTGGACTCCGTCCTGCACGTGGCCGGCGCGGTGGAGCTGGGCACGGTGGGCGACCTGCCGGTGAAGGCCTGGCAGGACACCCTGAACGTCAACCTGGTCGCCCCCGCCGAGCTGACCCGGCTGCTGCTGCCCTCGCTGCGCCTGGCCAAGGGCCACGTGGTGTTCGTCAACTCCGGCGCCGGCCTCACCGCCCACGCCGAGTGGTCGGCCTACGCGGCCAGCAAGCACGGGCTCAAGGCGCTCGCCGACGCGCTGCGCCAGGAGGAGCACGGGAACGGCGTGCGGGTCACCTCGGTCTACCCGGGCCGCACCGCCACCGCGATGCAGGCCAAGGTGCACCAGCAGGAGGGCAAGGAGTACGACGCCGCCCGCTGGATCGAGCCGGAGTCCGTCGCGAAGGCCGTCCTGGCCGCCCTGGACGCCTCCCGGGACGCCGAGATCACCGACATCACCGTCCGCCCCGGCCGCTGACCGACGGCGCTGACCGTTGTCGCGACGCCGTCGACCCGACGGCGCTGACCGATGGCGCTGACCGGGACACCGGCGAACGTCGGCGGCGCCGCGCACTAGGCTCGGACGGGTGAGCACCGGACACCCCTTCCCCGACCTGCGCGGCGCCGCCACCGGCGTCGGCTCGCTGCCCGGCACCGACGCCCGGGAGGCCGCCAGGACCTCCACCGGGGCGCTGGAGCAGCTGCCGTTCCTGCCCGAACTGCCCGCCCGCGGGCCGGGCGCCGACATGATCGGCCGCAGCGCCGGCCTGCTGGTCGAACTCTTCGCGCAGACCGAGCCCAGCGGCTGGCGGTTCGCCGACCGCCCCGGCCGGGACACCCGCCGCGCCCACTCCTGGCTCGGCGAGGACCTGGACGCCCTGGAGGAGTTCACCCAGGGGTACCGGGGGGCGCTCAAGCTCCAGGCCGTCGGCCCCTGGACGCTGGCGGCCGCCATCGAGCTCAAGCACGGCGAGAAGGCGCTCGCCGACCCCGGCGCCTGCCGGGACGTCGCCGGCTCGCTCACCGAGGGGCTGCGCCGCCACCTCGCCGAGGTCCGCAAGCGCGTGCCGGGGGCCGAGGTGGTGTTCCAGCTGGACGAGCCCTCGCTGCCCGCCGTGCTGGCCGGGTCGGTGCGGACCGCCAGCGGCTTCCAGCGGCTGCGCGCCGTCGACCGGCAGGTCGCCGAGGAGGTGCTGCGCGAGCTGATCCGCGGCCTGGACGCGCCGGTCGTGGTGCACTCCTGCGCGCCGGAGGTGCCGGTGCCGCTGCTGCGCCGGGCCGGAGTCGCCGGGATCTCGCTGGACTTCTCGCTCCTCACCGAGCGCCAGGACGACGACCTGGGCGAGGCGGTGGAGGGCGGCACGGCGATCCTCGCCGGTGTCGTGCCCTCCGTTGACCAGGCGGTGTCCGACCCGGCCGGTAGTGTCCAGGGGATCAGGACCTTGTGGCGCAGGCTCGGGTTCGCTCCGGAGCTGCTGGGCCGCCGCGTGCTGGTGACGCCGACCTGCGGGCTCGCCGGGGCCTCCCCTGCCTACGCGCGCACGGCGCTGCAGCTCGCTGCGCGGGCGGCGCAGAGCCTGGTGGACAACCCGGAATGAGAACGTAGGAGGGCTTGCGGTGACGGCTGTCGAGGGCTGGGAGGACGTCCCGGCGGAGGTGCGCCGGCGGCACGCCGAGCTGGCGCAGGAGATCACCGACCACCGCGCCCGGTACTACGAGCAGGACGCGCCGGTCGTCAGCGACGCCGAGTTCGACGCGCTGATGCGCGAGCTGGAGGGGCTGGAGGCCGAGCACCCGGCCCTGGTGACGCCGGAGTCGCCGACCCAGCGGGTCGGCGGCGCCCCCACCGCGCTGTTCGCCGCCGTCGAGCACCGCGAGCGGCTGCTCAGCCTGGACAACGCGATGGACGACGAGGAGCTCGGCGCCTGGGCGGACCGGGTCGCCACCGAGCTGCACGGCATCGAGTACCACTACCTGTGCGAGCTCAAGGTGGACGGCCTGGCCGTCAACCTCACCTACGAGAACGGCCAGTTGGTGCAGGCGGCGACCCGCGGCGACGGCCGGGTCGGCGAGGACATCACCGCCAACGTCCGCACCATCAAGGAGATCCCGCACCGGCTCAAGGGCGACGACCTCCCGGCGCTGGTGGAGATCCGCGGCGAGGTCTACTTCCCGACCGAGGAGTTCGACGCGCTCAACGCCTCGTTCGCGGCGGAGAACGAGCGCCGCCGGCAGGAGAACGAGGAGCGCGCCGAGGAGGGCAAGCGGCCCCGGGCGATGATCCGGCTGTTCATGAACCCCCGCAACGCCGCCGCCGGCTCGCTGCGCCAGAAGGACCCGCACGTCACCGCCTCCCGCCCGCTGCACATGGTGGTGCACGGCATCGGCGCCCGGGTCGGCTTCGACATCGACAACCAGTCGCACGCCTACCGGCTGCTGCACGACTGGGGCCTGCCCACCGCCCGGCACAACAAGGTGGTCGGCACGCTGGCCGAAGTGCGGGACTTCATCAAGTACTTCGGCGAGCAGCGGCACTCGGTCGAGCACGAGATCGACGGCGTCGTGGTCAAGGTGGACGAGATCGCCCTCCAGGGCCGGCTCGGCGCCACCTCCAAGTCCCCGCGCTGGGCGATCGCCTGGAAGTACCCGCCGGAGGAGGTCACCGGCAAGCTGGCCGAGATCAAGGTCGGCGTCGGGCGCACCGGCCGGGCCACCCCGTACGCGGTGCTGGCCGAGCCGGTGAAGGTGGCCGGCTCGATGGTGCAGTACGCGACGCTGCACAACCAGGACGTGGTCAAGGCCAAGGACGTCCTGCTCGGCGACACCGTGGTGCTGCGCAAGGCCGGCGACGTCATCCCGGAGATCCTCGGCCCGGTCTACGACCTGCGGGACGGCACCGAGCAGGCCTTCGTGATGCCCTCGCACTGCCCGGAGTGCGCCGCCGAGCTGCGCCCGATGTCCGAGGGGGACATCGACCTGCGCTGCCCGAACGCCCAGCACTGCCCGGCCCAGATCCGGGAGCGGATCGCCTTCCTCGGCGGCCGGCAGTGCCTGGACGTCGAGGGGCTGGGCTACGTCGCGGCGACCGCGCTGACCCAGCCGCTGGAGCCGGCCGAGGCCCCGGTGCACAACGAGGGGGACGTCTTCGGGCTGACGGCGGAGCAGCTGCTGCCGATCAAGGTGCTGGTGCGCGACCAGAAGACCGGCATGCCCAAGCTGGACGACCGGACGGGCAAGGAGAAGGAGGTCTTCTTCTTCGCCACGACCAAGGGCGAGCCGAAGAAGTCGCTGCAGACCCTGCTGGACAACCTGGAGGGGGCGAAGGACCGCCCGCTCTGGCGCTTCCTGAACGGCCTGTCGATCCGGCACGTGGGCCCGGTGGCGGCGCAGGAGCTGGCGCGCGAGTTCCGTGACCTGGACCGGGTCTTCTCGGCCACCGAGGAGGAGCTGGCGGCGGTCGAGGGCGTGGGCCCGACCATCGCCCGCTCGATCCGGGAGTGGTTCGAGGAGGAGTGGCACCGGGAGATCCTGGAGAAGTGGCGGGCCGCCGGGGTCCGTTTCGTCGAGGAGTTCGCGGACGAGGAGGAGGCGGAGCGCCCGCTGGAGGGCCTGACCGTGGTCGTCACCGGGACGCTGGCGGGCCACACCCGGGACGGCGCCAAGGAGGCGCTGACCTCGCGTGGAGCGAAGGTGACCGGTTCGGTTTCGAAGAAGACCGACTTCGTGGTCGCCGGTGATAACCCAGGGTCCAAGTATGACAAGGCAGTTCAGCTCGGCCTGCCGGTCCTGGACGACGCGGGCTTCGCGGTGCTGCTCGCCGACGGACCGTCTGCCGCCCGCGCCCACCTGGGACTTCCGGAGCCCGCCGTGGTGGAGGAGGCCGTCGAGGCACCCGCGGAGGGCTGACCCCGGGCGGACCCGAGCGGCCGCCGGCCGGATCCGGGTTGTTATCGTCCTGATGCGGCGTCACCGGGTGCCGTCCGGTGAAAGCGGGCATTGTGTCACTGTGCGACACCCGGGCGCGGTGGCGCGTTTCCGGTTGTCCGAAAGTCTGCCCACCGGGGAGGCCCCGGCATACCCTGGAGCGCAACAGAGTGTCAGCAGGAGTGGGGGCACCGGCCGAGCCGGTGCTCCTCGGGGTCGCTCCATGCCCGGCAGCTGTCGGTACCGGCACGGTGCCTCACCGTAAGGCGGCCTGACGGGGCGGGCCCGACGGAGGACAGGGCTTATGGATCGTTCGACCGGCGGCGCGCCCACACGCCCGCCGCAGGGGGTGGCAGGTGCGGTCCTGCTGCTCGGCGTGCTGCTGGCCGGAGCCGCGCCGCTCATCCCGCTGGCCGTCCTGGTCTACCGGTTCGAACCCGAACTGCTGCCGCTGTTCGCGGTACCGCTGGCCGTCCTGGTGGCGGCCTGGCGGATCGCCCGGGACCGGGCCCGCGACCAGCTGACCGATCCCCTGACGGATCTGCCCAACCGTCAGGCCTTGCTGCTGGCCGCCCAGGAGGCGATCGTCGAGCGCGAGGAAGGGTACAGCGTCGGCCTCATCCTGCTTGACCTCGACCGCTTCCGATCACTCAACGACACACTTGGTCATACGGCCGGTGACCGCCTCCTGGTTCACATCGCCCGCCGACTGCACCGGGCGCTGCGTTCCGGCGGCCCGGCCGGCAGCGCCACCCGGGAGTCCATCGACGACGTCTTCGCCGGCCTGCCCCGGCACTACCGGCGCGGACGCCCCATGGTGGCCCGGATGGGCGGCGACGAGTTCGCCGTCCTGCTCCCCGGCATCAACTGCCCCGACAGCCTGGAGCGGGTCGCCAAGGCCCTGATCGCCGAACTCGCCGCGCCGATCCGGCTGGACGGCCTGCTGCTGGTGCTGGAGGCCAGCGCCGGCGTCTGCGTCTACCCGCAGGGCGCCCAGGACGCCGAGTCGCTGCTGCGCCGCGCCGACGTGGCGATGGGCCACGCCCAGCGCGAGTGCAGCGGGGTCGCCCAGTACGACGAGACCCAGGACGCCGACACCCCGTACCGGATCGGCCTGCTCGGGGACCTCCGCCGGGCCCTGGAGACCGGCGAGGTGCAGCTGCACTACCAGCCGAAGGTGGCCTTCGACGGCCGGGTGGTCGGCCTGGAGGCCCTGCTGCGCTGGGAGCGGCCCGGGCAGGGGAAGGTCTCCCCGGACGAGTTCGTCGGGCTCGCCGAGTCCAGCGGACTGATGCCCCGGCTCACCGACTACGTGCTGGAGGCGGCGGTCGGCCAGCTCGCCTACTGGCGCGAGCAGGGCCTCCAGGTGCAGGTCGCGGTCAACGTCTCGCCGCGCGACGTGCTCAACCCCGGCTTCGCCCAGCGCGTCGCCGGGCACCTGGTCCGCCACCAGGTGCCGGCCCACGCGCTCCAGCTGGAGATCACCGAGCGGCTGCTGCTGGACGACTCCCGGCGCGCCGCCGACACCCTGGCGGAACTGCGCGGCTACGGCGTCGGGATGTCCCTGGACGACTTCGGCACCGGGCACTCCTCGCTGGTGCGGCTGCGCAGCCTGCCGGTCGGCGAGCTCAAGATCGACCGCTCCTTCGTCTCCCGGATGGTCGCCGACGACCACGACGCGGCGGTGGTCCGCTGCTCGGTCGAGCTGGCCCACTCGCTCGGCCTGACCGTGGTCGCCGAGGGCGTCGAGGACGACGAGACCTGGGAGCGGCTGCACTGCATGGGCGTGGACGCCGTCCAGGGCTGGCTGGTGTCCGCCGCGCTGCCCGCCGAGCAGGCCACCGCCTGGCTGCGGGTGCACCGCACCACCGGCGCCCCGACGGTGGAGCGGCTCGGCGCGCCGCCGCAGCTCCCGTCGATCATCAGGCCGGTCGACCGCGCCGCCGCGGTCAAGCCGGCCGACCGGCCCTCCCCGCTGTCGCCGGTGCTGCCGCCGACCCTCCCGCCGGTGCTGCCGCCCGCCCTGCAGGCCGGGCAGCGCGGCCAGGCGCTGCCCGCCGCGCAGATCGGCTTCCAGACGCCGGGCGCGCAGGGTTGGGCCCGTACCGGGCCGCAGTAGCGGCGGGGGTGACGGGGGCGACGGGGACGGTAACGGGGCCGCAGGTCCACTCGTTGGCCGGTGGCCGGGCCGGGCCCCATAGGATGGGGTCCAAAGACCACGAGGACGGAGCGCCGAACCCGGCTGCTCCTGCCCGGGCCCGGCACCGCCGCAGGCGTCGCCGGGTCTCACCAGAACTCACCCTGAGGATCGCTGCATGCCTGGCATCACGCGCGAGGAGGTCGCCCACCTCGCCCGGCTGTCGCGTCTTGAGCTGAAGCCCGAAGAGCTGGACCACTTCGCCGAGCAGCTCGACGTGATCATCGGCGCGGTCGCCCGCGTTTCCGAGGTCGCCGGACAGGACGTCCCGCCGACCTCCCACCCGCTGCCGCTGACCAACGTCATGCGCGCGGACGAGGTGCGACCGTCGCTGACCCCGGAGCAGGCGCTGTCCGGCGCCCCCGCCGCCGAGGAGCAGCGTTTCCGTGTGCCGCAGATCCTCGGGGAGGACTGACCGAGATGACCGAGCTGATCAAGTACACCGCGGCCGAGACCGCGGGCGCCATCGCCAAGGGCGAGGTCTCCGCCGTCGAGGTCGCCCAGGCGCACCTGGACCGCATCGAGGCCGTCGACAAGAAGGTCAACGCCTTCCTGCACGTCGACACCGAGGGCGCGCTGGCCGCCGCCAGGGCCGTCGACGACAAGCGCGCCAAGGGCGAGGAGCTGGGCCCGCTGGCCGGCGTCCCGCTCGCGCTCAAGGACGTCTTCACCACCAAGGGCATCCCGACCACCTGCGGGTCCAAGATGCTCGAGGGCTGGATCCCGCCCTACGACGCCACCCTGACCACCCGTCTCAAGGACGCCGGCGTGGTCATCCTCGGCAAGACCAACATGGACGAGTTCGCGATGGGCTCCTCCACCGAGAACTCGGCCTACGGCCCGACCGGCAACCCGTGGGACCTCACCCGCATCCCGGGCGGCTCCGGCGGCGGTTCGGCCGCCGCGCTGGCCGCCTTCGAGGCCCCGCTGGCGATCGGCACCGACACCGGCGGCTCGATCCGCCAGCCCGGCGCCGTCACCGGCACCGTCGGCGTCAAGCCGACCTACGGCTCGGTGTCCCGCTACGGCCTGGTCGCCTTCTCCAGCAGCCTGGACCAGGGCGGTCCGTGCGCCCGCACGGTGCTGGACGCGGCCCTGCTGCACGAGGCCATCGCCGGCCACGACCCGCTGGACTCCACCTCGATCGACGCGCCCGTCCCGGCCGTGGTCGAGGCCGCGAGGATGCGCGACGTCCGCGGCATGCGGATCGGCGTCGTCAAGGAGTTCGCCGGCGAGGGCTACCAGACCGGCGTGATGCAGCGCTTCGACGAGTCGGTGGAGCTGCTGCGCGAGCTGGGCGCCGAGGTCGTCGAGGTGTCCTGCCCGTCCTTCACCCTGGCGCTGCCGGCGTACTACCTGATCGCGCCGTCGGAGTGCTCCTCCAACCTGGCCCGCTTCGACGCCATGCGCTACGGCCTGCGGGTCGGCGACGACGGCTCGCGCTCGGCCGAGGAGGTCACCGCGCTGACCCGCGAGGCCGGCTTCGGCGACGAGGTCAAGCGCCGCATCATCCTGGGCACCTACGCCCTCTCCTCGGGCTACTACGACGCCTACTACGGCTCGGCCCAGAAGGTCCGCACGCTCATCTCGCGGGACTTCGACGCCGCCTTCGCCGGTGTGGACGTCCTGGTCTCGCCGACCACGCCGACCACCGCCTTCCCGATCGGCGAGCGCGCCGACGACCCGATGGCGATGTACCTGGCCGACCTGTGCACGATCCCGTCCAACCTGGCGGGCAACGCGGCCATGTCGCTGCCGGTCGGCCTGGCGCCGGAGGACAATCTCCCGGTCGGCCTGCAGATCATCGCTCCCGCGATGGCGGACGACCGCCTGTACCGCGTGGGCGGCGCCGTCGAGGCCGCGCTCAACGACAAGTGGGGGCACACCCTGCTGGAGGAGGTACCGGCACTGTGAGCAAGATCGAGAAGGCCAAGGCCCCGAGCTCCGTCAAGGCCCAGAGCTCCCTCAAGGCCCAGAGCTCCATCAAGGGGTGGAAGCACAGCAAGCCCGGGCTGTGGCTGTCCATCGGCACCAGCGCGTTCGGTGCGATCTCCGTGGTCAAGGACGTCCGCAAGGCGCGCGAGGAGAGCGACACCCTCAAGCTGGTCAACGCCCTGGTCGGCGCCGCCGCGCTGATCACCGGCACCGCCCTGCTGGTGCGCGAGCTGCGTCAGCTCGCCTCCGACGACGTGCTGCTGGGCTGAGTCGATCCGAGCGCCCCGGCCCGGCCCCGCGCGATGCGGCGGCCGGGCCCGTACCTCCCAAGCTTCAAGTGAGAAGGGACGCTGTGAGCGTCATGAACCTGGTCTCCTACGAGGACGCTCTCGCGTCGTACGACCCGGTGATGGGCCTTGAGGTCCACGTCGAGCTGGGTACCAAGACCAAGATGTTCTGCGGTTGCTCGACCGAGCTGGGCGCCGAGCCGAACAGCCAGACCTGCCCGACCTGCCTGGGCCTGCCGGGCTCGCTCCCGGTGGTCAACGCGATCGGCGTGGAGTCGGCCGTCAAGATCGGCCTCGCGCTGAACTGCGAGATCGCCGAGTGGTGCCGGTTCGCGCGGAAGAACTACTTCTACCCGGACATGCCCAAGAACTTCCAGACCTCGCAGTACGACGAGCCGATCGCCTACAACGGCTACCTCGACGTGCAGCTGGAGGACGGCACGACCTTCCGGGTGGAGATCGAGCGCGCCCACATGGAGGAGGACACCGGCAAGTCCAGCCACGTCGGTGGTGCCACCGGTCGCATCCACGGGGCCACCCACTCGCTGCTCGACTACAACCGGGCCGGCATCCCGCTGATCGAGATCGTCACCAAGCCGATCGAAGGGGCGGGCGAGCGCGCCCCCGAGGTCGCCAAGGCGTACGTGGCCGAACTGCGCGAGCTGATCAAGGCGCTGGGCGTCTCCGAGGCCCGGATGGACAAGGGCCAGATGCGCTGCGACGTCAACCTGTCGCTGCGCCCGAACGGCACCGAGACCTTCGGCACCCGCTCGGAGACCAAGAACGTCAACTCCCTGCGCAGCGTGGAGCGGGCCGCCCGGTTCGAGATCCAGCGGCACGCCACCGTGCTGACCGACGGCGGCACCATCGTCCAGGAGACCCGTCACTTCCACGAGGAGGACGGCTCCACCACCTCGGGCCGGATCAAGGACAACGCCGAGGACTACCGCTACTTCCCCGAGCCGGACCTGGTGCCGGTGGCCCCCGCCCGGGCGTGGGTCGAGGAGCTGCGGGCCGGGCTGCCGGAGCTGCCGCGGGTGCGCCGCGCCCGGCTGCAGGCCGAGTGGGGCCTGACCGACAAGGACATGCAGTCGGTGCTCAACGCCGGTGCGGTGGAGCCGATCCAGGAGACCATCGCGGCCGGCGCCCCCGCCGACCAGGCCCGCAAGTGGTGGATGGGCGAGCTGGCCCGTCGCGCCAACGAGACCGGCACCGAGCTGAGCGAGCAGCCGATCACCCCGGCGCAGGTCGCCCGGGTCACCGCGCTGGTCGCCGAGGGCAAGCTGAACGACAAGCTGGCCCGCCAGGTCATCGAGGCCGTGCTGGCCGGCGAGGGCGAGCCGGACGAGGTCGTCGAGAAGCGCGGCCTGGCCGTGGTCTCGGACGACTCCGCGCTGGGCGCCGCGGTCGACCAGGCCATCGCCGAGAACGAGGCGATCGCCGCCAAGATCCGCGACGGCAAGGTCGCCGCCGTGGGCGCGCTGGTCGGCGCGGTCATGAAGGCCACCCGTGGCCAGGCGGACGCGGCCCGGGTCAAGGACCTGATCCTGGAGCGGCTCGGCGTCTCCGCCTGAGAAGGCTCGGCGGCCTAGGCCGTCAAGCCCGCCTTCCTAAGGCGCCTAAGGCGTCTAAGGCCCCCTAAGTAAGGCCTAAGGCCCCGTCTCACCTACGTATCTAGGTGAGACGGGGCCTTAAACCTTTCCTGGCGCCGAATCTAAGGCACTCGGCCTTCGGAAGATGGGGCACGCTCCCGATGTGGCACCCCCCACTGGGGGAGGAAGCTCTTACATGTCAGGGAAACGAAGGCGAAACCCCAGGGGGAACCCGAAGTGATCGAGTACCAGCTCATCCAGCAGCACGCCCACGAGCTCGAAGCCCGCGCCGAGCACGAGCGTCTGGTCCGCGAGGCCAAGCAGGTCGCCCGGCTGCGCCGCCGTCCGGTGGCCGCCCGCTTCCAGCGTCGCCCCGTGCGTCAGACGGAATGCTGACGACCCGGCACCAGGACGGTGCCGATGCAGTTCCGGAGGGGGAGGCGCCGCGGGGGAGCGCCTCCCCCTCCGGGCGTTCGCCCCGCGCGATAACCCCTCTCACCAGTGGCTCCGGCTATGGCATGCTCGCCTCCATGCAGCAGATATCGGTGAGTCCCGTCTTCGTCGGCCGCGGCAGCGAGATCACCGAACTGACCGACGCGCTGCGCCGGGCGGGCACCGGCAGCCCGCAGGCCGTGCTGATCGGCGGCGAGGCCGGGATCGGCAAGACCCGGCTGCTGGAGGAGTTCCTCCAGCGGGCCGCCGACGGGGGAGCGGTCACCACGCTCGGCAGCTGTCTGGAGGTCGGCGCCGAGGGCCTGCCCTACGCCCCGCTCGCCGCCGCGCTGCGCCGGTTGCACCGCGCGCTGGGCGCCGAGTTCGAGGCGGCCGCGGCCGGCAGCGAGGGCCATCTCGCCCGGCTGCTCTCCGAGTTCGGCGAGGGGGACGGCGAACCCAACGACGAGTACGGCCGGGCCCGACTGTTCGAGCACACCGCAAGACTGTTCGAACGGTTCGGCGCGGAACGTACCCTCGTGTTCGCCGTGGAGGACCTGCACTGGTCCGACCGCTCCACCCGCGAACTGCTCGCCTTCCTGGTGCGCACCCTGCACCGCTCCCGGGTGCTGCTGGTCGCCACCTACCGCACCGACGACCTGCACCGCCGCCACCCGCTGCGCCCCTTCCTGGCCGAGCTGGAGCGGCTGCGCACCGTGCAGCGCCTGGAGCTGGAGCGCTTCGGCCGCCGCGAGGTCGCGGCCCAGCTGGCCGGCATCCTCGGCACCGGCGCCCCCGACCGCCAGCTGGTGGACCGGATCCTGCGCCGCTCGGAGGGGAACCCGTTCTTCGTCGAGGAGCTGGCCACCGCCTTCGAGGACGGCTGCGGCGCCGGCCTCACCGACTCGCTGCGCGACATCCTGCTGGTCCGGGTGGAGAGCCTGGACGAGGAGGCCCAGAAGGTGGTGCGGATCGCCGCCGAGGGCGGCTCGCACGTCGAACACGCCCTGCTGGCCGCCGTCCTGGCCGACGACGAGGAGGCGCTGATCGAGGCGCTGCGGGCGGCCGTCGGCGCCAACATCCTGCGCCCGGACAGCGAGGGCGAGGGCTACCGGTTCCGGCACGCGCTGGTCCGCGAGGCCGTCTCGGACGACCTGCTGCCCGGCGAACGGCACCGGATCAACCGCAAGTTCGCGCTCGCCGTGGAGGCCCGGCCGCAACTCGTCCCGGCCGACGCGCTGCCCGCCCGGCTGGCCAACTACTGGTACCACGCCCACGACCCGGCCCGGGCCCTGCCGACCGCCCTGGACGCCGCCCGCGCGGCCCGGCGCCGCAACGCCTTCGCCGAGCAACTCGGCATGCTGGAGCGGGGGTTGGAGCTGTGGGACCTGGTCTCCGAGGAGGTGCTGGCGCACACCCTGCGCCCGTACGACTGGGCCGAGACCTACCCGCCCGGCTCCTGCGACCACAGCCCCGCGGACGCCGACTGCGACCGGATCCAGCTGGTCGACGTGCTGGCCGAGGCGGTGGTCGCGGCCCGGCGCTGCGGCGACCGCGAGCGCGGGCTGAGCCTGGCCAAGCGCGGCATCCGGCTGGTCGACGAGGCCGAGCACCCGGTGCGCGCGGCCTGGTTCCGGATCAACCGGGCCCGGATGCTGGGCAACCTGCGCCGCTCCGGGGACGACGAGGAGATCACCCGCGCCCACCGGCTGGTGGAGCACCTGCCGCCGTCCGCGACCCAGGCCGAGGTGTTCGCCCTGGCCGCGGGCGTGGCGGTGGTCCGGGCGCCCCGCCTCGAACACCTCAAACTGGCCGAGCGGGCGATCGGGATCGCCCGGGAGGTCGGCGCCCACTCGGTCGAGGTGCACGCCCGGATGACCCTCGGCAGCCTGCGCTACGACCTGCTGGGCGACGCCGAGGGCGGGCTGGCCGAGCTGACGGCCGCGGTCGAGCGGGCCCGGGCGCTGGGCATCCCGGACCTCCTGCTGCGCGGCATCAACAACCTGGCCAGCATGCAGCGCGGACTGGGCCGGGCCGAGGAAGCCGTCCGACTGGCCCGGGAGGGGCTGGAGTTCGCGGACGGCAACGGGCTGCAGCGCAACATCGGCAACATCCTGACCGGCAACCTGGTCGAGGCGCTCGCCGACCTCGGGCAGGTGCGGGAGGCGGAGGAGCTGCTCACCGCCAGCGAGCTGATCGGCCTGCCCGGCTCCCACGCGGAGTTCCTGGACCGGATGCGCGGCGACCTCGCCGTGCTGCGCGGGGACTTCGCGACCGCGGCGACCATGCTGGCGCAGGCCCGGTCGGCGAACCGTTTCGGCCAGGCGCAGCACAGCGTGCCGATCAGCCGGCTGGCGGTGCGGATCGCCGCGCACAACAAGCGGCCGCTGGACGCCCGGGCGGAGCTGCTCGCCGCGCTCGCGGAGGACGGGCGGCTCGGTTACGAGTCCGACGTCTACCCGCTGCTGGTGGAGGCCGCCGGGGTGGAGGCGGACAGCCTGGGCGCGCCGGAGACCACGGCGGGCCGGGCCGAGGCGCTGACCGCGATCGCCGCCGCGGCCACCCAGCTGCGGCCCCAGTCGCCGCTGCACCACGGCTGGGCCCGGCTGCTGGAGGCCGAGCTGGCCCGGGCCGCGGCCGCGGACACCACCGGGCAGTGGGCGGAGGCGGCCACCGAGCTGCGGTCGACCGGGCTGCCGTACCCGCTGGCGCTCGCCCTGCTGCGCGGCGCCGAGGCCCAGGTGCGGGCCGGGCGGCGCGAGGCCGCGACCGAACTGCTGCGCGAGGCGGGCGAACTGGCGACCGCCCGGGGCGACCGGCCGCTCGCGGCGCAGGTCACCGCACTGGCGGAGCGCGCGGGGCTCACACTGGCCCCGGTGGAGCGCCCGGCCGCGGCGCAGGGACCGGCCCCGGCGGTCGGGGACTCCTTCGGGCTCACCCCCCGTGAGCGGGACGTGCTCCGGCTGCTCGCCCGGGGCTGGACCAACCGGCAGATCGCCGAGGAGCTGTACATCTCTCCGAAGACCGCAAGCGTGCACGTGTCCAACATCCTGGGAAAGCTGGAGGTCGGCGGCCGTGGCGAGGCCGCCGCGCTGGCCCACCGGCTGCGGCTGTTCCCCGACGACCCAGCCCCCTCGGGCCGGTGAACCCGCAGGTCGCCGACCGGGTCCGAACGGTCGGCGGCCGGGGCCGCCGGGGTGGGTGGGCGCCGTCGCGTGCTCCCGTGCGCGCCGCGTGAGCCCCTGTCTGCGCGCCGCCGCCAACCGGGCCGATCGGTCGGAATCGGGTGCCTTTCCCCGCTCTGTCGCCATTACTCTAAGTTGAGTGTGCGTGTCATTGAGTGACGGAATTGGTGTAGGGTCCCGACCGGGAGCATCGGTGCGGTGCGGTGGCCGGACGGCCGCCCACCCCCTGGGCCGCCGTCCCGACGGGGCGCCAGGCCACCGCGTACGGTCGAGAGGTGCGCGGCCGGTGGTCCGTGGCCGGGGCGCCAGGCCCCGGGCCGGAGGGGGAGAGGCCGAGTGAGCTCCACCGATACGGTGCTGCCCGGATCCGGACGACCGGGCGTGCCGCCCGCCGACACGTCCGCGCCCGAGTCGCCGGGGCCGGTCGGACGCGGCCCGCTGGCCCGGCTCCGGGAGAGCCGCTCGCTGCCCGGCCTGGTCCTCGGCGCGCTCTGCCTGGCCTATGCGCTGGGTGCCGCCACCAGCTGGGGATCCCCCCAACTCGCCTCCTTCATGGGCGACTTCGGGCTCGCCGCGGCGGCCCTCGCGGCCGCGCTGTCCTGCCTGGTGTACGGCTGCACGGTCGCCGGCCACGCCCGCCCGGCCTGGCTGCTGTTCGGCCTCTCCTCACTCATGGTGGCCTTCGGCAACGGCACCTGGGGCTGGTACGAGGTGGTCGTGCGCACCGCGCTGCCGCAGAACTCGCTCGCCCCGTACGCCTTCCTGCTGTTCGCCCCGCTCGCCATCACCGGCGTGCTGGTGCTCGCCCAGCACCCGCGGACGGCGGCCGGCTGGCTGTGCCTGCTGCTCGACGGCTGGCTGATCGCCGGCTCGCTGTTCACCCTCAGCTGGAGCCTGGCACTCGGCCGGATCGCGGCCGGCGAGGCCGGCTCCCCGCTGCGGCTGGCCCTCAACCTGGCCTACCCGGTGCTGGACATCCTGCTGGTCAGCCTGGTGGTGGGACTGCGCTTCGGCGGCCGGGACGGCAACCGGGCGGCGGTGCACACCGCGATGCTCGCGCTCGCCGTCACGGTCATCTGCGACGCCCTGTTCACCTCCCCGGAGCTGCACAGCAACTACCACTCCGGCGAACTGCTGGACGCCGGCTGGTTCTCCGGCAGCCTGCTGCTCGCGTGGGCGCCGTGGTCCTCGCGCTGGCGCCGCCCGCTGCGCGAGCACCCCTCGGCCGGCGGCCTGCCGCGCCGCCGGGTGGCCACCACCTTCAGTGCGCTCACGCCCTACGCGGCGGCCGCGGTGTGCACCGCCGGAATCCTCTACAACGCCCTCGGCGGACGGCAGTTGGACCGCGTGGTGGCCGCGGCCGCGTGCACCGTCGGGCTGGCACTGATCCTCAGGCAAGGCGTCATGCTGCTCGACAACCTCTCGCTGGCCCAGGAACTCGCCCACAAGGAGTCGCACTTCCGCTCCCTGGTGCAGGGGTCCAGCGACGTCATCATGATCGCCGGGGCCAACGGCGTGCTCTCGTACGTCTCCCCGGCGGCGCTCGGCGTCTACGGGCGGGACCCGGAGGAACTGGTCGGCGGCAACCTGCTGGACCTGGTCCACCCCGAGGACGTGGACCGGGTGCTCGCCGAGGTCCGCCGCTACCTCGCGCGGGTGCGGCTGGCCGCCCACCGCACCCCGGGCACGGTCGAGCCCTCGGCCCGGGTGGAGTGCCGGATCAGCTCCGGGATCGGGGAGTGGCTGCACGTCGAGTCGACCGTCAGCCGGCACCGCGACGGGCTGCTGCTGAACAGCCGGGACGTCACCGAACGCGTCATGCTCCAGGCCCAGTTGCAGCACAACGCCTTCCACGACCCGCTCACCGACCTGCCCAACCGGGCGCTGTTCGCCCAGCGGCTGCGCGGCGCCCTCGGCACCCGCGGCCAGCAGGGCGGGACGGGCGCCGGCATCGCGGTGCTCTTCCTCGACCTGGACGGCTTCAAGGCGGTCAACGACACCGCCGGTCACCAGGTCGGGGACGAGCTGCTGGTGCAGGCGGCCCGTCGGCTGCAGGGCGCCGTCCGCTGCGGGGACACCGTGGCCCGGTTCGGCGGCGACGAGTTCGCCGCGCTGGTCTGCGGCCCGCTCGGCCGGCTCCAGGTCCAGGAACTGGCCGAGCGGCTGCGGGTCGCGCTGTCCGAGCCGTACTGGATCGGCGGCGTCGAACTCGGCGTCGCCGCCAGCATCGGCATCGCCTTCGGCACCCCCGAACGCGGTCCGGCCGCCGACCCCAGGGCCGCCGCCGACGAGCTGATGCGCAACGCCGACCTGGCGATGTACCGGGCCAAGTCCGAGGGCAAGGGCCGGGTCGTGCTCTACGCCCCCGCGATGCGGGCCGACCTGGAGCGCCGCACCGAGCTGGAGGAACGGCTGCGGGTGGCCGTCCGGGAGGGCGGCTTCACCCTGCTCCACCAGCCCGTGGTGGACCTCTCCAGCGGCGCGGTGACCGCCGTCGAGGCCCAGGCCCGCTGGCGTTCGGCGGGCGGGCTGCTGCTCACCCCGGCCGAGTTCATGCGCTCGGCCGAGCACGGCGACGCGGCCACCCGGTTCTCCCGCTGGCTGGTGCACGAGGCGGTGGCGGCCGCGGCCGACCGCCGCGACCCGGCCGGGCGGCGCCCCGGCGCCCCGGCGCCCGTCCCGGTGGCCGTCCGGCTCTCGATCGAGCGGCTCTGCTCGCCCGGCCTGTACGAGACGGTGGCCGCGGCGCTGCGCGACAGCGGGCTGCCGGCCGACGAGCTGGTGATCGAGGTGGCCCGGATGGGCCCGGACCCGCTCGCGGACGAGCTCGGCCGCCGGCTGGCCGCGCTGCGCAGACTCGGCGTCTCCACCTGGCTGGCCGGCTACGGCGCGGGCAGCGGCTCGCTGGGGGCGCTCGCCCGACTGCCGCTGGACGGGCTCAAGCTGGACCGCACGCTGGTCCAGGACCTGGGCGAGTCGGGGCTCAGCCGCACCCTTGCCGGGCACGCCCTGCGGCTCGGCCGGGACCTCGGGATGGCCACCGCCGCCGAGGGGGTGGACCTGCCCCGGCAGGTCGCCGCCCTCCAGGAGCTGGGCTGCCGATTCGGCCAGGGCTCGGCCTTCGCCCCGCCGCTGGACGAGACCCGGCTGCGCCGGGCGCTGGCCCGCCGCGGCTACCCGCTGCCCAAGCCGCACGGCACGCTCTCCGCCCGCCGCGCCTACCTGGCCGCGGACACCCGGACGAGTGGCCGCACGGACGCCCAGGGGAGCCGTGTCGTACCTCGCCACGGGGCCCCCGACCTGCCCGAACACCGGGCCGTGACCGGTCCGGGAGCCGGTCCGCATGGCGAGACGGTCATCCCACCTGCTTGACACGCCACCCCGGACGGGAGGAAGGTCGTTGCCATGCGCACCCGAATTCTCGTACTTGGCGGGCGCGTCGGCTGAGTGGGCTCGCAAGCCCCGCTCGTGACAGACCGACGCGCCACCCCTCGCATGCCCTTGGGCACGAGGGGTTTTTTGTTGCACTGACGCTGTTCCATCCGCAAGACCCCTGGCCCCGACCGCCCCGAAGCGTCCGACTTGTCGGAATCGGCGGGACGATTGAGGCAGAGCCGGCGATCGGCCCGGACCGGGACCCCACCCTCGCAGCACCGGGGCCCGCAGCACCGGGTCGGCAAAACCCGAGAAGAGACAGGCAGATGACCGAGCACGCCGCATCCCCCCGCCGCGGGGACACCCCGGCCGCCCAGGCTCCCCAGCACGTCGCCGAGACCATGACCGGCGCCCAGTCGCTCATCCGCTCGCTCGAGGCCGTGGGTGCCGACACCGTCTTCGGCATCCCGGGCGGGGCCATCCTCCCCGCGTACGACCCGCTGATGGACTCGGTCAAGGTGCGCCACATCCTGGTCCGGCACGAGCAGGGCGCCGGTCACGCCGCCACCGGGTACGCCCAGGCCACCGGCCGGGTCGGGGTCTGCATGGCCACCTCCGGCCCCGGTGCCACCAACCTGGTCACCCCGATCGCCGACGCGTACATGGACTCCGTGCCGATCGTCGCCATCACCGGCCAGGTCGCCTCCAAGGCGATCGGCACCGACGCCTTCCAGGAGGCGGACATCTGCGGCATCACGATGCCGATCACCAAGCACAACTACCTGGTCACCGACCCGGCCGAGATCCCCCGGGTGATCGCCGAGGCCTTCCACATCGCCGCCACCGGCCGCCCCGGCCCGGTCCTGGTCGACATCGCCAAGGACGCCCTCCAGGCCACCACCACCTTCCGCTGGCCGGTCGAGACCGCGCTGCCCGGCTACCGCCCGGTCACCAAGCCGCACGCCAAGCAGATCCGCGAGGCCGCGAAGCTGCTGGTCGGCAGCAAGCGCCCGGTGCTCTACGTCGGCGGCGGCGTGCTCAAGGCGAACGCCACCGCCGAGCTGCGGATCCTCGCCGAGCTGACCGGCGCCCCGGTCGTCACCACCCTGATGGCGCTCGGCGCCTTCCCGGACAGCCACCCCCAGCACCTGGGCATGCCCGGCATGCACGGCTCCGTCCCGGCCGTCACCGCGCTGCAGAAGTCGGACCTGCTGTTCACCCTCGGCGCCCGCTTCGACGACCGGGTCACCGGCAAGCTGGACAGCTTCGCCCCGTACGCCAAGATCGTGCACGCGGACATCGACCCGGCCGAGATCGGCAAGAACCGCCCGGCGGACGTGCCGATCGTCGGCGACGCCCGTGAGGTGCTGGCCGACCTGATCGTCGCCGTCCAGGCCGAGTTCGACGCCGGTCACAAGGGCGACTACGCCGAGTGGTGGGAGAAGCTCGACGAGTGGAAGAAGACCTACCCGCTGGGCTTCGAGCCGGCCCCGGACGGCCGGCTCTCCCCGCAGCAGGTCATCGAGCGGATCGGCCAACTGGTCGGCCCGGAGGCGATCTACGCGGCGGGCGTCGGCCAGCACCAGATGTGGAGCTCGCAGTACATCCGCTTCGAGAAGCCCGGTACCTGGCTCAACTCCGGCGGCGCCGGCACCATGGGCTACGCCGTCCCGGCGGCGATGGGCGCGAAGGCGGGCCGCCCGGAGTCCGCGGTCTGGGCCATCGACGGCGACGGCTGCTTCCAGATGACCAACCAGGAGCTGGTCACCTGCGCCCTGAACGACATCCCGATCAAGGTCGCGGTCATCAACAACGGCTCGCTGGGCATGGTCCGGCAGTGGCAGACGCTGTTCTACAACCAGCGCTACTCCAACACCGTGCTGCACTCCGGCCCGGAGCACGACGGCATCGCGCCGCCGGCCCAGGGCACCCGGATCCCCGACTTCGTCCTGCTGTCCGAGGCGATGGGCTGCGTCGGCCTGCGCTGCGAGCGCCCCGAGGACCTGGACGCGGTCATCCGGCAGGCGATGGAGATCAACGACCGCCCGGTGGTCATCGACTTCATCGTCCACCAGGACGCGATGGTGTGGCCGATGGTCGCGGCCGGCACCAGCAACGACGAGATCCAGTTCGCCAAGGGCGTCCGGCCCGACTTCGGCGACGATCTCGACTGACGGCCCCTGACACCCCGGAACGACTGAGGAACCACATGTCCAAGCACACCCTCTCCGTCCTGGTCGAGAACAAGCCCGGCGTGCTCGCCCGCATCGCCGCGCTGTTCTCCCGTCGGGGCTTCAACATCGACTCCCTCGCCGTCGGCCCGACCGAGCACCCGGACGTGTCCCGGATGACGATCGTGGTCAACGTCGAGGACCTCCCGCTGGAACAGGTCACCAAGCAGCTCAACAAGCTCGTGAACGTGATAAAGATCGTCGAACTCGACCAGGCCGCTGCGATCCAGCGGGAACTGGTCCTGGTGAAGGTCCGCGCCGACAACGAGACCCGGTCGCAGATCGTCGAGATCGTCCAGCTGTTCCGTGCCAAGACCGTCGACGTGTCGCCGGAAGCGGTGACCATCGAGGCCACCGGCAGCTCGGACAAGCTGGAGGCCATGCTCCGGATGCTGGAGCCTTACGGCATCAAGGAGTTGGTCCAGTCCGGCCTGGTCGCCATCGGCCGCGGCGCGCGTTCCATCACGGACCGCTCGCTGCGCGCCCTCGACCGCAGCGCCTGACCCCAGCGCTGTCTCACCTTCTGAAGTAAACGACCGCACCGCGCCGGGTGCGCATACGGTAGGAAACCGCGTACCCGGCACCAACACGCAAGGAGATGTGCCCCCGTGGCCGAGCTGTTCTACGAAGACGACGCCGACCTGTCCATCATCCAGGGCCGCAAGGTCGCGGTCATCGGCTACGGCAGCCAGGGCCACGCCCACGCGCTGTCCCTGCGCGACTCCGGCGCCGACGTCCGGGTCGGCCTCAAGCCGGAGTCCAAGTCCCGCGCCAAGGCCGAGGAGGCCGGCCTGCGCGTGGTCACCCCCGCCGAGGCCGCGGCCGAGGCCGACGTCATCATGATCCTGGTGCCGGACCCGATCCAGGCCGACGTCTACGAGGCCGACATCGCGCCGCACCTGAAGGCGGGCGACGCCCTGTTCTTCGGGCACGGCCTGAACATCCGCTTCGGCTTCATCAAGCCCCCGGCGGACGTCGACGTCTGCATGGTCGCCCCGAAGGGCCCGGGCCACCTGGTCCGCCGCCAGTACGAGGAGGGCCGCGGCGTCCCCGCGATCGTCGCGGTCGAGCAGGACGCCTCGGGCAAGGCCTTCGCCCTCGCGCTGTCCTACGCCAAGGGCCTGGGCGCCACCAAGGCCGGCGTCATCAAGACCACCTTCACCGAGGAGACCGAGACCGACCTGTTCGGTGAGCAGGCCGTCCTCTGCGGTGGCACCGCCGCCCTGGTGAAGGCCGGGTTCGAGACCCTGGTCGAGGCCGGCTACCAGCCGGAGATCGCCTACTTCGAGTGCCTGCACGAGCTCAAGCTGATCGTCGACCTGATGTACGAGGGCGGCCTGGAGAAGATGCGCTGGTCGGTCTCCGAGACCGCCGAGTGGGGCGACTACGTCACCGGCCCGCGCATCATCACCGCCGACACCAAGGCCGAGATGAAGAAGGTCCTGGCCGAGATCCAGGACGGCACCTTCGCCAAGACCTGGATCGCCGAGTACAAGGCGGGTCTGCCCAAGTACAACGAGTACAAGAAGGCCGACGAGGACCACCTGCTGGAGACCACCGGCAAGAAGCTGCGCTCGCTGATGAGCTGGGTCAACGAGAAGGCCTGAGCCTTTTCGTCCCATATTTTGTAACTTCCTTGTACAAGTAGGCTGCTCTCGTCCGGGTGATTTCGCCGGACGGGAGCAGCCTGGTACCCAGCCCGTCGATACACTCCCGAGTGCGCGTCAGGCCCACAGCGTCGTGCGTCTACCTACGCGGCCATGCCACCTTCCCCGCCCTCACACGCCACCTACGTGCGCCGGGGAACCGGACAGTTAAGGACAACACTGTCGTGAGCACTGTGACCTCCAAGAGCGCCGTCGTACTGATCGCCGAAGAGCTGTCGCCCGCCACCGTCGACGCCCTCGGCCCCGACTTCGAGATCCGCCACTGCAACGGCGCCGACCGCACCGAGCTGCTCACCGCGATCGCCGACGTGGACGCGATCCTGATCCGCTCCGCCACCAAGGTCGACGCCGAGGCGCTGGCCGTCGCCCGCAAGCTCAAGGTGGTCGCCCGGGCCGGCGTCGGCCTGGACAACGTGGACGTGGCCGCCGCCACCAAGGCCGGCGTGATGGTCGTGAACGCGCCGACCTCCAACATCGTCACCGCCGCCGAGCTCGCCTGCGGCCTGCTGATCTCCGTCGCCCGCAACATCGCCCCGGCCAACGCGGCGCTCAAGCAGGGCGAGTGGAAGCGCAACAAGTACACCGGCGTCGAGCTGAGCGAGAAGACCCTCGGCGTGGTCGGCCTCGGCCGGATCGGCGTCCTGGTCGCCCAGCGGATGTCCGCGTTCGGGATGAAGATCGTCGCGTACGACCCCTACATCCAGGCCGCCCGGGCCGCCCAGATGGGCGTCAAGCTGGTCTCGCTGGAGGAGCTGCTGGAGGTCTCGGACTTCATCACCGTCCACCTCCCCAAGACCCCCGAGACGATCGGCCTGATCGGCGACGAGGCGCTGCACAAGGTCAAGCCGAGCGTGCGCATCGTCAACGCCGCCCGCGGCGGCATCGTGGACGAGGAGGCGCTCGCCGCCGCCCTGCGCGAGGGCCGGGTGGCCGGCGCGGGCCTGGACGTCTACGCCAAGGAGCCGTGCACCGACTCCCCGCTGTTCGCCTTCGACAACGTGGTCGCCACCCCGCACCTGGGCGCCTCCACCGACGAGGCGCAGGAGAAGGCCGGCATCGCGGTCGCCAGGTCGGTGCGCCTGGCGCTGGCCGGCGAGCTGGTACCGGACGCCGTCAACGTCCAGGGCGGCGTGATCGCCGAGGACGTGCGCCCGGGCCTGCCGCTGGCCGAGAAGCTCGGCCGGATCTTCACCGCGCTGGCCGGCGAGGTGGCCGTCCGGCTGGACGTCGAGGTCCGCGGCGAGATCACCCAGCACGACGTGAAGGTGCTCGAACTGTCCGCGCTCAAGGGCGTGTTCGAGGACGTCGTGGCGGAGACGGTGTCCTACGTCAACGCCCCGCTGTTCGCCCAGGAGCGCGGCGTCGAGGTCCGGCTGACCACCTCCAGCGAGAGCGCCGAGCACCGCAACGTGATCACCGTGCGCGGCACGCTCGGCAACGGCGAGGAGATCGCCATCTCCGGCACGCTGGCCGGCCCCAAGCAGGCCCAGAAGATCGTCGGCGTGGACACCTTCGACGTCGACGTGGCGCTCACCGACCACATGGCCTTCTTCAAGTACGAGGACCGCCCCGGCGTGGTCGGCGTGCTCGGCCGCCACCTCGGTGACGCGGGCATCAACATCGCGGGCATGCAGGTCGCCCGGGACGGCGGCAGCGCGCTCGCCTCGATCACCGTGGACAGCGAGATCCCGCAGGACGTGCTGACGGCGATCGCCGCCGAGATCGGCGCCCGCTTCGCGCGCTCGGTCGACCTGGGCTGACCCTCGCATCGGCCCCGGGCTTCTCCCGGACGGAACAGTAGGGCCCGGACCGTCGTTCCAGCGGCGGTCCGGGCCCTGCTGCGTTCCCCCGGGTGACAGCCGTCTCAGATACTAGGAAATCCAAGTATTCGTGCAGACACGGCCGGGGTGGGGTCGTACCGTGGAAGGGCCATACGGTGTGCCGCCCCTGTAGCCAGGGTGTGCGGCCCGTGTGCGCGTGCGCCCCCACGGGCAGGCGACCCCTGCCCCGCGCGTACCTCTCCCACCCCCTGCCGCGCTTGCCCGCGCGCCGCTTCCAAGGAGCCCGGTATGCCCACCACCGCCGACCGCCACGCCAGCCCCGCCCCCGCCGCCACCCCCGTCCGCGCCCCGCGCCGCCGCCGGGCCAGCGAGCGGAACCCCTTCGCCGCCGCCGCGCTGCAGCGCTCGCTGGACCGCCGGGACAACGGCGGCGCCACCGGGCACAGCTGAGCGCGGCCGTGGCCGGCCGGTGCCGCCGACCGGACCGCCGATCGGCGTTGATCGGCCTACTGGGCCGACCGGGCTGACGCCGCGTCACTCCATCGGGTGCGAACCGGACCCGTTCGAGGGAAGGCACTCGCGCCCGTCATCGCGATCATCCTAATTTGGGGCCCCCGGAAGGGTGATCGACGTCCGCGTGGGCGGGCGTCTGCGACACGGCGTGCGGATCAGTCCCCCTCCCGGGGGAGAGCCAGCCAGTGCGTCTGCCACCCGTCCGCCGACCGGTCGCCCGGATCGGCCTCACCCTGGTCCTGCTGGCCGCCGGAGCGGCGCTCGCCGCCACCCCGGCCGCGGGCGGACCGCCCAGCGCCGGACCGCCCAGCGCCGGACCACCGGGCCGGACGGCCTCCGTCCTGCTCGAACTCGACACCGAGGCGGCCGGACCGGCCTGGCGCAGCGCCGCCGACGGCGCCCGGCGGGCCCGGCGCTCGCCGGACGCCGTCCGCCGGGAGGCCGCCCGGGCGGGCGCCGCCCAGCGCTCCCGGGCCGGGGACGCGCTCGACCGGCTCTCCGGGGCCGTCCACCGGTCGGCGCCCGCCGCCCGCGAGCTCTACCGCACCCGCACCCTGCTCACCGGCCTGGCGGTCAGCCTCCCCGCCGACCGGCTGCCCGCCCTGCGGGCGCTGCCCGGCGTCCGGGCCGTCCACCCGATCGTGAACAAGCAGCGCGACAACGCCTACTCCGTCCCGCTGACCGGAGCGCCCCAGGTCTGGTCCGGTGACGCGGCGCCGGACGGGAACACCGGCCGGGGCGTACGGATCGGCATCATCGACAGCGGCATCGACTACACCCACGCCGACTTCGGCGGCCCCGGCACCGAGGAGGCCTTCCGCTCCGTCGAGCGCGGCAAGCCCGCCCCGGCCGCGCTGTTCCCCAACGCCAAGGTGGTCGGCGGCAAGGACCTGGTCGGCGACGACTACAACCCCGACCCGGCCGCCCCCAACCACCAGCCGGTGCCGCACCCCAGCGACAACCCGCTGGACTGCGTGCGCAACGGGCACGGCACCCACGTCGCCGGGACGGCCGCCGGGTACGGCGTCACCGCCGACGGCCACCCGTACGCCGGCCCGTACCGGCCCGGGCTCGACCCGGCCTCGTTCCGGATCGGCCCCGGCGCCGCCCCCGGCGCGCAGCTCTACGCGATCCGGGTGTTCGGCTGCGACGGCTCCACCGACCGGCTCGCCCAGGCCCTCGACGTGGCCGCCGACCCGAACGGCGACGGCGACCTCGGCGACCGGCTCGACGTGGTCAACCTGTCGCTCGGCAGCCGCTTCGGCAGCCCCGACGACGCCGACGCGCTGGCCGTCGACCGGCTCGCCGAACTGGGCACCGTGGTGGTCGCGGCGGCCGGCAACGAGGGCGACGTGTACGGCATCGGCGGCAGCCCCGGCACGGCCGTGCGGGCGGTCACCGTCGCCGCCTCCGTGCACGGGCACGCCGACGTGGACGGCATCACCGTGCTCGCCCCCGCCGCGCAGGCCGGGGTCGTCCCCGGCCACTGGAGCGAGCGCTACCAGGGCTGGAGCACCGCCGAGGTGACCGGCGGGCTCGCCGTGCCCGCCGACCAGGCGGACGGCTGCGCCGAGTTCAGCGCGGCCGACAAGCAGCGCCTCAAGGGCCGGATCGCGGTGCTCACCTGGAACACCAGCGACCCCGACCGGGCCTGCAACTCCGGCCCGCGGGCCGACCACGCCGCCGACGCCGGGGCGATCGGCGCGCTCTACGCCGCCGACAGCGACCACCTGGCCGAGATCTCCGGCAACGACCGGATCCCGGCCGTCCTGCTCGGCCGCGCGGACGGCGAACGGCTGGTGAAGGCCGCCGCCGCCGCCGCCGACGGCGACGTCCGGGTCCGGCTCGCCGCGCCCGGCAATCCGCTGCACGGCTCCGTCGCGCAGAACCAGCCGGCCCGGGTCGACACCCTCACCGACTTCACCTCCCGGGGCATCGGCCTGCCCGGCGTGGTCAAGCCCGACCTCGCCGCCCCCGGGGAGACCATCTGGTCCGCCCTGGTCGGCAGCGGCACCGGCGGCCAGCGCGAGAACGGCACCTCGATGGCCACCCCGCACGTCGCCGGACTGGCCGCGCTGGTCCGCGCCGCCCACCCGGACTGGCCGGTCGAGCAGGTCAAGGCCGCCCTGATGAACACCAGCACGGACACCTACCTCGGCGACGACCGCAGCGGGCCGGTCTACGGCCCCGAGCGCACCGGTGCCGGGCGGGCCAGGGTCGACGGAGCGGTCCGCACCCCGGTGGTGGCCTACGCGGCGGGGGAGGGCGCGGCGCCGGGCGGCGTCGGGGTCTCCTACGGGCCGGTCGAGGTCGGCGGGCCGACGGCCCTGGTCCGCGAGATCGAGCTGGCCAACCACGCGTCCGCGCCGCTGAGTTACCGCACCGGCTACGCGGCCGCCACCGAACTGCCGGGCGCCGCCTTCGAGGTGAGCCCGGCGCGGGTGGAGGTGCCGGCCGGCGGCACCGCGCGGGTGCGGGTCACGCTGTCCGTCCCGGGGCGGCTGGGGCGCGCGCCCGATCCGACCATCGACACCGAGCAGGGCGGCCGGGCCCGCAGCTACCGGGGCGAGCTGTCCGGCCGCGTGCTGCTCAGCCCGGTCACCGACGAGGCCCTGCCGCAGCTGCGGGTCCCGGTGTTCGCCGCCCCGCGCCCCACCGGCGACCTCGGCGTCACCGCCTCCGCCCGGACCCCCCGGGACGGCACCCTGGTCACCCTCGGCGGCAGCGCCGCGCCGGGCGCGGCACCCGGACTGGTCAGCGCCTTCGCCCTCGGCGGCGAGGGCGCCCGCTGGCCGGACTGCCGACCCGGCGACGGCAAGGCCGTCGGCCCCGGCGCGGGCGTCCGGCCCGAGGACGCCGGGGAGTCGGCCGAGCCGCCCCAGGAACTCTGCGTCGAACACCCCGGCGACCGGGTCGCGGACCTGCGGGCCGTCGGCGCGGCCGCCGACTCCGACCTGCTGTACGTGGGAGCCCGGCTGTGGGCCCCGGCGGCCACCCCGGTCGGGCTGTACGGGGTGCGGGTGTCGCTGGACACCGACGGCGACGGCGTCACCGACGTGATCCTCAAGGCCGACCGGCTGCGCGGCAGCGACGTCCTGGTCTCCCGGGCCCTGGACGCCCGCACCGGCGCCGAACTCGACGTCCAGCCGCTGAACGCCCGCTGGGGCGACACCGACACCGAACTGCTGGACAGCGACGTGGTGGTGCTCCCGGTCCGGCTGGGCGCCCTGCCCGGCGTCGGGCCCGGCCACAGCACCGTCCGGTACGGGGTCTGGACCGGCGTGGCCGCCTCCGGCACGCCCGACCCGGCCGACTCCTTCTCCTCGATCGGCCTGCGCGGCACCCGCCCGACCGTCCCGCTGGATGTCCTGCACCCGGCCCTCACCGTGCGGGCCGGCCTCGCCGGTCCGGCCGCGATGGTCACCCCGGCGGGCCCCGGCACCTTCCTCGACGTGCACCGCGCGCCCGGCGACGGCTCCCGGCTCCTGCTGCTCTACCACCTCAACCCGGCGGACCGCCGGGCCCAGGTGCTCGACCTGCCGTGACCTGACGCGAGGGCCCGAGGGGCGGCCCGCCGGAACCCCGGCGGGC